>CALLYX010000260.1 GCA_937858775.1 uncultured bacterium
GCATCCCCCCCTCTCGATCGCGGCGTGCAGGACGGCCGTCGCGACACCGCCCGACGCGCCCGCGCCCCGGATCTCCGCGTCCGAGGCGTGTCCGACATGGATCCGCCTGAAATCGCCGATAAAACGCTCGGGATGATCCGCAGGTATCATGGCGCGGGGGCGGCCGGGGGGAATGTCACCCCTGGAGCCGCTTGTCGATCAGGTCGGCGAGCATCCCGATGGTTAGGGTGTTTATCGCCGCCATGAAGATCACCACCACTGTGACGTCAGCCACCTCGTCCATGAAGCAGTAGCTGAAGACGAGGATGAATACGGCGAAGCCCGCCATGAAGAGCCCGAGCGGCAGGAACACCTTCAGCGGGTTGAAGTAGAGCGCCGTCCTAACGATGAGCTGGATGAAGTTCATCGTGTCCGGAAAGGGGCGGATCTTCGACCTCCCCTCCCGTTTCATGTAATTGATCGGGACGTAGGCGACGCGGTAGCCGTTGCAGAGCATCGCCAGCGTCAGCGTCGAGGTGAAGGAGAAGCCGGCGGGGAGGAGGTATAGAAACCGCTGCGCGACCTCCTTGCGGAAGATCCTCATGCCCGAGTTCAAATCCGGTATCCGGATCCCTGCCAGGTAGTTGGCGAGCTTCGTGAGGAGCCACTTCATCGGGCGCCGGATGAGAGGGATGTGCACATCCTCGGCGACCCGCGCCGCCACGACCATATCGTGCGACCGGCTTTCCTCCACAAGCCTCGGAATCGCCCCCGGGGGATATGTCCCGTCGGCGTCCATGATAAGGATCATATCGTGCGAGGCCTGCTCCATGCCGGTCTTCAGGGCGGCGCCGTACCCCCTGCCCCCCCCGTGCGCGACCACCCGCACCCCCGCCTCGCGGGCGAGGTCCCCGGTCCCGTCAGTGGAGCCGTCGTCCACGACGATGACCTCGCTCGGCAGGCCTGCCCTCGAGAGGGGCTCGCGTATCTCCTCCAGGACGCGGCGGATGCTCTTCGACTCGTTGTGCGCAGGAATGACGACGCTGATGCCGCGCATGGAGTGATGGCTCCTTTGCCTCGAAGGTACTGGAGACCGATCATGGCGATGATATCCTAGTCCCAGGGCGTTCGCAATGCCAAACTCCGGCGGGCATTGAGATGCAGCATTGCCGTTCAACGAAGATGGGGAAGCGACAAAGAGGCGCTGCCTCTACCTCTGGCGGGGAGTCCACGTGGACACGAGCGGGGACGTCTTCCCGTGCTACAAGATCGCCTATCCGTTGGGCAATATCCTTGACACGCCGCTGTCCGAGGCGATTCAGGACGAAGGATACCGGCGCTTCCGCCTTCTCTTCGAAAAGAACGGGGTGCTGCCGATCTGCCGGAGATGCTGCAAACTCTAGGAGCCCGCCGCCGCCTCGTTTACAACGCCCTTCACGATGAGCATGTGCCCTTTCGCGCGCCGCGAGAGAAGCACGTCCTCAAGGCGGCAGAGCGCCATAACGCACGGGAAGACGAACCTCCACAGCTTGAAGAGAAACGAATCCGCCACCGGAAGGATATCCGCCTGCCGCGTCAACTTCCTGCCCCCGGAGGAGTATGCGAGCTTGCACAGCCCCATGACGAGTTCCGAGAGGAATATCATCGAGTAGCGCTTCTCGACGACGGTGATGCCGCCCGACGCCAATTTGCCCTCGAGATCGGGGAAGGTGTATCCGTCGCGGTGATGCTCCTCGAAGGTGCCCGAGTGATCGTGCGCTATTCTCTTTATCCGGGCGGCAAAAAGCCCGTCGAGGCACGGCACCGTGATCACCACGGCCGCGCCCGGCCTTCCCACCCTCGCCATCTCCGCGATGGCGCGCGAGTCATCTCGTACATGCTCGATGACTTCGCTGCACAGGATGGCGTCGAAGACGCCGTTCCTGAACGGCAGCCGCTCCGACTCCCCGACGACAAAGCGGCAGCGCCGGACGCCTTTACGCCAGAAACCCATTGAGCTTGTGTCGGGGTCCACCCCCCACACGCAAGCCCCCCTCCGCGCGAGGAGATCCGAGAAATAGCCAAGCCCGCAGCCGCAGTCGAGCACCCTCCTCCCATCCACGTCCCCCATGAGTTCCGCAACATGCGCTTCCCGTATGCGGGTTGCTATGGAGTAGGCCAGAGGCATGCCGGACATGAACGCGCTCCCCGAAACAGAGAAAAAGAGCCAATTCTCATTGGCTCTTTTTCCCTGCTCGTTTTACCCCCGCCGGGGGGATCACTGCTCCATGATGGTAACGTAGTTAATGGTCGTATACCCGAATGGACTGCTGTCGCCTCCAACGTAGAGACGGATAAGACCGTCCGCGGTGTCGGAGGAGGTTACCGTGCAACTGCCGCTTAGCGGCACCCCGTCACTGTCCATGCCGTAGATGATGTAGTTGGATGGCGATTCGACGGCCACCCTCTGGTTGTAATTATACCCCGGCCTGGGATCGCCGGCCCACGCGGTAACTAGATAATTCCTGTTCGCGGGGACCGAGACGTCCCACACATTCTTTTCTCCGGGCCTCGTGATTGCAAAACTGTCCAGGAGTTTGCCGTTGCCGTAATCCCAGTAGCGCGTGAACACCTCCGGCGACCAGCCACACTTGCGGACCGGGCAGAACGGATCGCCCGCATCCACGGCATAACCTGCCTGCGGCGACAAGCCCGCCGGCTGAAAGTTGACCCTGATCGCGTACTTCCCGCTTTCAATAGGCCACTGGGCGTACGGCGCATCGTCAACAACCAAATAGCTAAGTGTCGTGTAACCCAACGGGTTGGAGTTGCCTCCGACCGCCACATTTAGTTCGCCGTCGGGCCCTACATTGACGGATGCGCCGTTGACCATGGCATAACGGTCTACGGCGGTAGTCACGTCGTTGATAAGGGCCGTCCCCTCTACGGCGACCCTCTGTATCCACGAGTAGCGCGGGTCGCCTGCGCAGAGATAGACGTAGTAAGTCCCGTTCGGCGTCAGGTTGTCGAGCTTCCAGTCCTTGGTCTGGCCCGGGTTTGTCGCGACGAAAGTGTTGAACACCTGCTGTAGGTTCTTCGACTCCGCGGGGCCGACGATGCTGGCACACTCCTTGGTGAGCCGCACCTCGTCTTCAAATCCCCAGCCGCGGCCCGTGACGCCACCCGAATACATCGCGCCGTTCTCGATCTGGTATCCCTTCAAGGGTCTCGTGTATCCGGGTTGGACATTTATGCGCATTGGGAAAGTCCATCCAGCCGGTCTCTCGTTTGTGACCTTGACCCAACAGAGACTGGTAGGGCTTGCGGTTGAACCTTCCGTCCCTCCGCCAACCTTTAGCGTGAGCTTCCCGTCGTACACATACACGATCGCGTTCTCGACCGTATAGTATTCCGTAGCGGAGAGGTTCACATTTGGAACAAATAGATTGTCTTCTATAGTCACGCGGTTTGCGGCATTGTTTTGGGTCTCGTCGCCGACGGCGACACTCACAAAGTACATGCCGTTCGGCACAGCAAGTTCCCATGTACGGGTGGTACCTGCGAGCGTCTTCAGAACAGTGCGGTTCTCCTGGGCCGAGCTTCCCGGCTTCGCGAACATATAGCCGGTTTGGTCAGTGTCCCATCCGTATGTAAATCCGTTCCCACGGTCGGCATATACGGCTCCTGAATCGAGCTCGAAGCCGGCCGCCGCGCCGGGACTGACAGGCGCGAAGTCAATATCAACGGGCGTAAAGGATTGCGTGCCGGGGTCCACGCTGGTGATCACTATGGAGTTGATATTCGTCTGGCGATACGCCTGAGGGTGGGTGCCGCTTGCATTTCCTATGGTGACGGTGAGGGCGCCGTCAGTGAGATCGACGCGCCTGTCCTGGTCCACGGCAAAGGAGTTGATCGCTGTGACCACATTGTTGATAGCCGTCTGGCCTTCCACAACGACCTTCTGAGGGCCAACAACGTACCCCACGTCCCCGCAGGTCGTCGTGACCCAGTACGTGCCATTGGGAAGAGCGATCTCCCATGTGGCCGATCCGGGCGAACCGACGGTATCATACACAAAAGCTGCCGTCCTCAACACGGGATTGGTGATGCCGTATAGGGACTCTGCCCGCTCCAGCGTGTAAACCGGCGCCGCCGCCGCCATGGACGCAGTGGCGATAACCAATCCAAGGGCGATAAAGCACTTCAACACTCTCATGACATCATCCTCCCGGTTGTAAATTACGCGCACCGAACGCGTGTTTAATATACACTGTTCCATGCCATAATTCAACTACACCCGCATATTTTTTCCTCCGGAATCCTGTTTTGTTTAATGCCAGCCATGCCGGATCTCTCCCCTCTCGGAAAAGGTTGCGCCGAACTTCTGCCCCGCGTCGCGCATATATCCGTTGGAGATCTTCGCCCCCGCCGGCTGGAACGCTATCCTGATCACAGTGGGAGGATTTTCGGATCGAGCCCCGGCTGGGCTCTTCTGCGCCTTCGAGAACAGAAATATGACCAGGATGGCCATGAAAACGCCCGCCGCGGGAAGAAGGGCCGTGCGCGTCCTGAATGCGGCCCTTGAAGCGAGGTGCCGCGGCCAAACAAGGCATCTTTCGATTATCGCGCCGCGGATACCGCTCAATGTATCAGTCCGAGTCGCCGCCGCCTTTTCGAGAAGCGGGGCAGTCTCTTCCCAGGTGAGATCCCCCCGCGGGTCCGAAACGATCCGCGGGGCTTCAGAGATTAGGAAATCCCAGCACTCGCGCCGGGCCCGGTATTCCGCCATGCAGGAAGGGCAGCGCTCCAGGTGCTCGCGCACCAATTGCGACGAATGCGCGCACAGTTCGCCGTCCACGTACTCGGCGATACGCCTCTCGACCCAACCGCATCTTTTCACCGTCGCACCCGCCAGGCGGCTCACCCTCGCCACTCGGCTATCTCCCTTTGAAGCGTCTCCCTGAGCTTCTTTTCCGCCTGTCCCAACCGCTTCTGCAATACCCCTCGCGCGCATCCGGTGACGGCGCAGATCTCGCTGTAGCTTAGGCCTTCCGCGTATTTCAGGTGAACGACAGCGCGCAATTTCACGGGGAGGGCTTCGACCGCCGCTTTCAACTTATCCCGCGCCTCGCCCCGGGCGATCTCCTCAAAATGGCTCGCGTCCAACTTCTGCCGCTCCCGCGGCCCCGCCTCCCGCTCCCTCTTTCTCCGTTCCCTCCTGTGGTAATCGAGCGCCGTATTGTACGTTATCCTGTATAGCCACGTTGAAAAGCTCGATCGGCGATCGAATCGATCGAGAGACCTGAACACCCGTATAAAACTCTCCTGGGCCGCATCCGCCGCCGATTCCCTGTTTTTGACAATCCTCAAGGCCAGGGAGTGCACCTTCTCCAGATACTTGTCAAAAATATACCTAAACTGACTCCACTCGCCCTCTATGCAACGCTCTATTACCCTTTTCTCTTCAGCGTCCTCGGGCGGAGGGGTATTCATCTACTACTTTACCTATTTAGACGCCGGTAATCATCCTTTGTACCCCCCCGCTTCAGGCGAAGGGACACACAACGATTACACCTTTGAACATCAATCGCCCAGACTATTTGCAAGCGACTCGACAGTCCGAGCGGTCATCCGTAACATACTCCGAAACAACCGAATTGGAAAATTCGTGTTCTCGATGATAACCAGGGTCATAAAGAGGCGGATTCGAGAGCAAAAGTAACCGGGCGAAACGGAAACAGGAGATCCTCTCCGTTATCTTTCGCCGAACCACAGCACGTGGAACGGCATCCGCCGGCCCCTCACCTTCGGCGGTACCCCCTTCGCCTTCCGCTCGTACAACGTCATCTCCATGTCGGAGCCGTAGTTTTGGCGGAAAAGAACCCGGAACCCACGCTCCATCTCCCGGCCGAGCGCTTCCCTGTGGCCGCTCCACTGTCCGTCGTTCCAGATATGCCCCGTGACAAGCCACACCCGCTCATGCCTCCGGACATCGTCGAGAACGCGGGGCAGGAACTCGTACATGTCGTCGAACATGTAGGTATCCTGCGCGCCCTGATAGTAATACCCGATGGCGCTGGAGAGGTGGCCACGGTAGAAGGCGATCGCATCCCCGGGGAGGGCGCCGGCGCGAAGCGTCCCGCCGATCGACCTCCAATCCTCCTTCCGGTAATCCTCGAAGTAGAACCGAACGCCCAGCCCCTCTATGCAGAGCAGAACCCAGATGCCGTAGAGAAACGCGGCCCGGCGCGCGCGGGCGCCCCTCAGCGACCCCGCCGCGTCCGTGAGCCCCGACAGGCACAGCGCGAGATAGTACGGCAGGAACGGAACAACATGCCGGGCATTGAACGGGATCCCCGGTTTAAGAGACGAGAGCAGGTATATCCCCGCCGCGGGCAACACCCCACCGCAGAGCATAAAGAGAGTGGCGAGACGCCGCTTCCTGAGACTCGCCGCGGCGGCCAATACCAGGAGAAGAAGCGCCGGGACGCTCGATGCGCGGGCGAAAGCCAGGCGGGGATATACATCGCCGCACAACATCGCGTCGTAATACCTAAGGACTTTCTCGACGCTCTTGAAAGACCCCAGCGAGAACACCTGTTTGTACCGGGGATGAATGCCGCCGTATTGCATCCGCATGATCGGCAACCACGGGGAGAAGAGGAGAAACGCCGCAAAGACCGCGCATAACCACCCCCCGACGGTCTTCCACGACACGGCCGGTCCCTCCGCGTCCCCGCGCCGCGGCCGCATGAGAACGGCCAGCAACAGGAACACGCCGTGGAAGACGACCACGAACACGCTGTAATAGTGCGTGTAGAAGCAGAGGGACATGCACACCGCGTACCCAGCCCACGCCTTCCAACCCCCGCGCCGCGCCGCAAGCAGCAGAAAACAACTCGCCGCAAGCGCGGTCGTCAGATACACGGAGTACGGCCTCGCCTCCTGCGAATAGGCGATGTGCCACGGGCTCAGGGCCATCAAAACGGCAAGCCAGAGGCCGAACGCGCGGCCGCGAAGCGCGGCCCCGAGAAGGTAGGACAGGTACACCGCCGCGATGCCCATGAGCGCGGCGGGCAGACGCACCCGGAATTCCGTCGTGTCCCATCTCGTGGAAGCATGGATCAGAATGTAATCAAGGGGAGGATTGATTCCACCCGTCAAGCCAGTCGTGCGAAGAATGACTGATATCGGGTTTTGAGAATAGATCGCCGAAAGACACTCGTCGAACCAGAGACTCTTTTCGCCGAGTTGGTGAAACCTGAGAACAGCGGCGGCCACGACAATGATGACGAGCGCGATATACCGCGCCTTAGTTATCTGCATGCTGCTCCTCCACCCTCATCGGACAAGTGCGATCCTGCTCACGGCGATGCCGCAGAAGATCCTCCGGTCGTGCTTCCCCGGGAATACATCCGTCATCCGCCATGGGCGCGGCGTCCGTATCCTCACCTCGGCGATTCTTTCTCGCGACGGCGGCAGTTCAATGCGATACTTCTCAAAGCACTCCGACACGACACTGAACTGTTGCCACGGCCCCCCGTCGACAGACGCCTCCGCAGAGACCGGGGCCCCCAGCTTCCCCACGGGGGCGCTGCACTCGATCTCAAGGGTATCCGCGCCATCGGTCCTTTTCATGAAGAAATAGGCGATATAGCGCGTCCACCGCGCGGAGCGACCGTAGATGATATCCGATTTCTCCCAGCCCCGACGGAGATGAAAAAGATCGTTCTCCCCCACGATCACTTCGCTCGCGATCTCCTCCTCGGGAATAGTCCTCTTCCAGAGGCGGGTCAAATTCTCCAGGCCTCGGTCCATGAACTCCTCGATCGTAAACAGGAAGCGCTCCCGCGGAACGGGAGGCGGCGGGGGCGGCGACACCCTCCCTTTAATCGCGACAACCGATATCCCGCAGTGAACTAAGGCGTGCTTCAGTATCCACAACCCGCGCGTGATCCCCGTTCCGAACATGGTGGCAATGAGGCGCGTGTGATTCACGCCGATCCGCGCGAGAAGGCGCGCCACGCCGGCGGAAAAATACGGGTTCGAGCAGTGGACCGTTATATCGCGCACATTCGCGGAGAATAAGGCCTTCAGATAGGATATAAACTGAGGCGACTGTTCGTTGAATCCCATGAGAAATGCCAGGTCCTCCCCCGCTGCTTTT
>CALLYX010000261.1 GCA_937858775.1 uncultured bacterium
GTGGCAGGCGGCGTTCCACGCCGTCGCGCTGGACCTCGGTCCGCGCTTCCCGGCCGGGGGACGGTTCGGGGCGTTCAACTCGGGCATCTACGGCTACTACTCCGCCGTGCCGGTGGTGAACATGGACGGCCTCGTAAACAACAGCGCGTACGGGGCGATGCGGGGCGGCACGCTCTTCACCGATTTCATCCGGGACGCCGGAATACGCCTTGTCGTGGACCAGGAGGCGGTCGTCCGCCGGTACTGGGGGCTATTCGGGGAGGGGGAGATGGAGTCGACGCTGAGGCCGGTCGCGGCCGTGGAGACGCCATGGCGCTTCTCCGACGGGGGCTCGGCGCGGATCGTGGTCTACGAGGTCGTCCGGCCGCCGGGCGCCCCGCGCTTCAACCGCCCCTCCCCGGCCGGATATACCGCCCCAGTTCCGCAGCCGCCGCCGGGGTGAGCTCCGCCTCGACCATCACGAGATCCCCGTCGTATCTCTTCGATCGCACGGCGCCCTCCCGGTGAAGCCGCGAGATCAGCGCGGCCTCGGCCTGGGGCAGCGCAAGCAGGCATGACACCATCCCGCGCGAGAGAACCTCTCCGATCCTCTCGCGCAGCGCGTCGCAGCCCGTCCCCCGGATCGCCGAAACCGCAGCGTGCAGCGGGAATCCGCGCGCGAAGCGCCTGAGCCTCGACCCCTCGGCGAGCAGATCGATCTTGTTGAAGACGGCGATCGCCGGGGTTTCGGCTGCGCCTATCTCGGCCAGGACCCCGAGCGCGGCCTCGACCTGCCCCTCCACCCGGGGGTGGGCGATGTCGATGACGTGGAGCAGGAGGTCGGCCTGAGCCACCCCCTCGAGCGTCGCCTTGAAAGACTCGACGAGGTGGTGCGGAAGCTTCCTGATGAATCCCACGGTGTCCGTGAGGAGCGCCTTTCTCCCGTCCGGCAGGCGGAGCGAACGGGTCGTCGGGTCCAGCGTGGCGAAGAGCCTGTCCTCCACCGGGACCCCCGCGGATGTCAGGGCGTTCATAAGGGTGGATTTCCCGGCGTTGGTATAGCCGACGAGGGAGACGAGCGGGACGCCGCCCCTGAGGCGCTTCTTGCCCTGCGTCGCGCGCTCGCGCCCGATCGCGTCCAGTTTCTCCGCCAGGCGCCTGATCTTTTCGCGGACGCGGCGCCTGTCGACCTCGAGTTGCTGTTCGCCCGGGCCGCGGGTCCCGATCCCGCCCTCCTGCCGGGAGAGGTGGGTCCACGCGCGGGTGAGGCGGGGGAGCATGTAGCGGAGCTGGGCGAGCTCGACTTGGATCTTTCCCTCGCGCGAACGGGCGCGCTTGGCGAATATGTCGAGGATCAGCTCGGTCCGGTCGATCACGCGGCAGCCGGTGATCTCCTGGAGATTCTTGACCTGGCCCGGGGCGAGCTCGTCGTCGAAAAGGACCAGCTTCGCCCCCTCGCGCGCGCAGAGGGCGCGAAGCTCGTCCGCCTTCCCCCTCCCGATATGGCAGGCCGGGTTGGGGGCGGGGAGCTTCTGCGTGATCCGCCCGGCGACCTCCGCCCCCGCCGTCGCGGCGAGATGGGCCAGCTCGTCGAGGTGCTCCTCCACCTGCCACCGCTTCGCCGCGCCGCTCTCGAGGCCTACGAGAACGGCGCGCTCCCGCGACGGGGCGGTGGCGACAGGGCCGCGGTCGTGTCCGCTCATGATAAAAGCCTCGGCGGGGTCCCCCTGCGGGCGGGGGGGGAGACGAAACCGCCCTGCCGCAGCGGCGCAGGGACGGGGTATAAACGCCTCATCCCTCCCCCGCCCCTCCATCCGCGCCTCCGCGATGGACCAGGACGGGGGCCGCCCCCCCGACATGGCTGCAGATCCTCCCGGCGGTTGCCGCCGGCGTTTCGTCCGGCGGAACGTCGAACCAGAGGACCCTCGGGTCGCGGTTGAACCAGGTCCGCTGCCGCTTCGCGTACGCCCTTGTCGCCGCCGCGATCGCCTCGGCCGCCTCGTCGGGCGTGCTCCTCCCCTCGATGACGCCGAGAAGCTCGCGAAGGCCGAGCGACTGCCAGATCGTCCCGCGGGTTTCGCCGCATATTTCGAGAATGCGCCTCGCCTCGCCGAGGGCCCCGGCCGCGAGCATGCCGCGCGCCCGCTCCTCGATCCTCCGCGAGAGATCCGGCGCGCCCCTCCGCATCCCGATGAAGACGCACTCCGCCCCGAGGTTCCGGCTGAACCACGGCGCCCCGGGCTCGGGCCTCTCCGCGTCCGGCATCCATTCTCGGCGCAGCGACGATATGGTCCTTCCGCTCAACTCGAACACCTCGAGCG
>CALLYX010000262.1 GCA_937858775.1 uncultured bacterium
GGCTGGCCGCGCTCCCCGGGATCGCGCCCGGGGCGCGCGTCGTCCTCCGCCCGGGGGCCGCGGCCGAGAGATTCAGCGTGCCCGCCGCGAAGCCGCCGCGGGCGATAGGGATGCCGCGGGCGGCGCGGGACGCCCTGAGGCGCCTGCCCGCCGGGGCGGTCGTCGAGGTCCGCGGGCCGCTCCGCCTGGCCGACGGGATCTTCGTGACCGGACCGATCCCGCGCCTGAGCGGCTTCGAAGACGCCGGCGGCCCCTTTTTTCTCGACCCGGAGGGGAGGCGGAAGGATAAGGTCGAGGACGACCAGGCGATGTGGATCGACACGCCTGCGGGCCTGATCGTGTGCGTCGGCTGCTGCCATGCCGGCGTGATCAACACGCTCACGCATGTCAGGAAGGCGGGCGGCGGCCGGAAGATCAGGGCGGTCATCGGGGGGTTCCACCTCCGCGGCGCCGATTCACGGCGCTTGGGGAGGACCGTGGACGCGCTCCGCGCGCTCGCGCCCGCCCTTCTTGTCCCGTGCCACTGCACGGGCGAGGAGGCGGTGCGGGCGATGCGGGACGCGCGCATCGCCGATATAACGCCGGGGGCGGCGGGGACGCGCTTCGTTTTCCCCGCGGAGACACCGGGCGGGGAGACGGCTCCCCGGGCGGCCCGGCCGACAAGGAGGAGGGATTGAAATGAAGATCGTGGTGACGGCCCAGGGAGATAATATCTCCGCTTTCGTCGACCCGAGGTTCGGGCGATGCCAATATTTCCTCTTCATCGACACGGACTCGATGCGCGTCGAAGCGCTTCCCAACGCGGCCCAGGGGGCGGCCGGCGGCGCCGGCGTGCAGGCCGCGCAGTTCGTCATCGAAAAGGGGGCGCAGGCGGTGATCACTGGATCCGTGGGCCCCAACGCAGACGAGGTGCTCAAGAAAGCGAATATCCCCGTCTACCGCGGCGCCGGCACGATACAGTCTACGGTCGAGAAGTTCAAAACGGAAAAGCTCCCCCTCAACACCAGCCGGGATTAAGGGCGGACGCGCCCCCCGCCCCGCGCGGACCCCCGGGGCGGGGGGCGCGTCCGCCCTTAATCC
>CALLYX010000263.1 GCA_937858775.1 uncultured bacterium
GCCCTATACGGCGCGACGATGAAGGCGGCCGCGGCTAGCTCGGCGGAGAGCTGGAAGAGGACGAGGAGCGTGACATCAGAGGGGCCGCGCAGCAGGACCCGGAAGAGGGGGGCGAGCGCGTTCAACGCCAGGAATATCGAGAGGAAGAGGAGGGCGGCCTTGAAAACCTCCCCGAGCCCCCATTCCCCCCCCGGCGGCGGGGCTGTCCGCCGCCGCGCGCGCCGCCCCGCCGCGCGCCAGAGGATCCCCAGATCGAGAATCGCACCCGCCGCGACCAGGCCGGCGAAGGCGATGGAGGCGAGCCCCAGGAGAGGGCGCGCGGCGGCGGCCTCCTCGAAGAGGCGGACGAACTCCGCGTCTCCGGGCGGTGCGGCGCCCCCCCCCCGCGTCCCGCCCAGCGGGGCCGGCCCCGCATGGAAGAACGCCCCCCCCGCCGCGACGAAGGCGCAGGCGCAGACGACGCCCCAGTAGAAGACCGAACGTGTCGGCGCACGCACCGTTCCCACCCCTCCCCCGCGGCGGCTGATAGTACCATCCCCCCGGCGCCCGGTACACCGCCTTCTTCGCCGGGTCCGTCTCCCCGCCCGAGACGGCGACGCGTGAAAGGCGCGCGCGCAAAAACCCGCCGCCTTGCATTTGACCCGCCGCACGCCGATGGGGTATATTGATTCCACACCCGGTGCCTTTTGAGTATGCCAACTCCTTCCGATGCCGGCCGCCCAGCGGCGCCGCGTGGACGCGCGGAAAAAGCACGCCCCGCCCGCTCATCCGCCCCGCGGGCGGATGCCGCCGCCCTCGAACTCCTCGACTCCCTCGAATGCCTCGTGGGGATAACGGATGCGGAATACACCGTGCGCTACATCAACACCCGGATGAAGGAGCGCTTCGGCCCCGTCGAGGGGCGGAAGTGCCACCGGGCCCTCGCGGGGCGCGAAAACCCCTGCCCGGTATGCCCGGTGCGCTCGATCCTCCACGACGGGGAGGGGTCTTTCAGGTACGTGGCGCGCGACCTCCGGGGAAGGATCTACGACTCCTCCGCCACCCCGATCCTCCTCGCCGACGGGGGCAAGGCGGTGATCCAGATCCTCAACGACATCACCGACAGGAGCAGGGCGCAGGAGGTGATCCGCGAACAAACCGAGGGCCTCAAGTCGCTCGTGACGGAGAAGACCGCGGAGATAGGGCAATCCGAACTGCTGCGCCGGCTCCTGCTCGACCGGGCGAACGACGCGATATTGATCGCCGACCCGGCAAAGGACCGGATATTGAGCGCAAACCGGATGGCGGAGGCGATGACCGGCTACACCGCCGCCGAGCTTCTGGCCATGAAGCACCGCGATCTCTACGCCGCCGGCGGCTTCGAGCGGCTGGTCGCCCCGCTTTACGGGGACGGCGGCGACGGGGTTCAGTCCGCCCGGGTGGAGATAATCGCCAAGGGCGGCAGGCGCGTGCTGGCTGACGCGAGCGCCAGCGCGGCCGTCTTCCGCGGGAAGAAGGTCGTCTCCGTCATCTGCCGCGATATCTCGCAATACCTGATAATAGACAAGAACATGCGCCAGCTCGCCGGGGTGATCGAGAACATGTCCTCGAGCGTCATCATCATGGACCTCAACCGCCGGATCGTCTACGTGAACCCGGCCACGCAGCGGATGCTGGGCTACCGCGCGGAGGAGATGCTCGGGCGGCGGACCGCGGAGATCTTCGATGGGGTGCCCGGGAACCAGCCCGACCTCTCCGGGCTGATCATGCGGGAGGCGAGGAACGGGATGTGGGAGGGCGAATTCTTCGGCCGGAGGAAGTCGGGGGAGATCTTCCCGGTCTTGCTCCGGATGTGCGCCATCCGGGACGAGCGGGGCGTTGTGAGCGGATACGCCGGAATAGCCGAGGACATCAGCGGGCGCAAGCAGCTCGAGGAGGCGCTCATCCAGAAGGAGAAGCTCTCCGCGCTGGGCGAGCTCATCTCGGGGATCGCCCACGAGCTGAACAACCCGCTGACCGGCGTCCTCGGCTACATCGAGATCATCCGGCAGTACGACTGCCCCGCCGAGATGCGGGAGGACGTGCAGCGGCTCTACAAGGAGGCGATCCGCTGCCAGCACCTCGTTAAAAACCTCCTCACCTTCTCCCGCAGGCCGGCCATCCACAAGGCCCCCGAGAAGATCAACTCCGTCGTCATGCTCTCGATCGAGTTGAGGGCCCACCATCTCCGGCAGGAGGGGATCGCGGTGCGCACCGCGCTCGACGACAGCATCCCCGCGACGATGCTGGACTCGGCCCAGATGCAGCAGGTCTTCGTCAATATCCTGAACAACGCGCAGCACGCCCTGGCGCTTCGCTCCGGGGGGCGCGCGATAACCGTGTCCAGCTCGATGCGCGGCGGCTCTATCGCGGTGTCCATCGCCAACAACGGCGAGCACATCCCCCCCGACCGGCTGGAGAAGATCTTCACCCCATTCTTCAGCACCAAGGCGTTCGGCCAGGGCACCGGCCTCGGGATGTGCATCGCCCAGAGGATCGTCAAGGAACACGGCGGCGAGATCCGCGTGCAGAGCATGGAGGGGTCCGAAACGGTCTTCACCGTCGAGATCCCCTTTGTGCGCCCCCCCTCGGCGCGGGCGTTCACGCGAACTTCTTGAGCGCGTGCCTCCCCCCGGCCTTCTCCAGGACGCAGTCGTAGTATCCGGCGCCGTCCCCCGCCACCATCCGCTCGATGATCAGGAAATCGCTGGGGATGATGCGCGCCCTCATCCCGCCTATCCGTTCGATCGGGCACCAGCGGAGTTCCCCCTCGGGGCCGGCGCGTATCCCGGTCGCGCGGGGGGCGAGGGCGCATACATGCAGGATGAAATGCCTGCAGACGCGCCCATCCTCCACCAGGTGTTCCGAGACGCAACCGAGATAGCGGCTGAACGAGGCCTCGATCCCCGACTCCTCGAGCACCTCCCGTATCGCCGCCTGCGCCAGGTGCTCGCCCACTTCGATCTTCCCCCCCGGCAGTCCCCAGAGCCCAGGGTAATCCCCGCGCCTCCTCCTGATCAGGAGTATCGCCCCGTCGTGGACAAGGGCGGCGATCGCCACCGCGAGCGGCCGCTCGCGCGCGCGCACGTCATTCATCGCGTCCATTCCCTCCCCCCCGGGCGGCGGTTCGAACGGCGCCCCGCCCGCCGCCACGGGGATACTCTCCGCCATCGCGTTACCGGCGTCAAGCGGAAGCGCGCGCGGCCCTCCACTCCTCCGCGTCCACCGCCGCCTCCAGGAGGAGGCGGACAGGGCCGGCGTCGGGGTCGAGCCCCCGCCACTCCGCGTACGCCCGCGCCACGCCCAACGCGCGCGACCGCGCGGCCCCCGCCTCAGCCCCGCGCGCCGCGCGGGACGACGCGGCGGCGACGCCGAGCCCCGCGGCCGCCTTGATGATCTCCCACGCAAGGTCCTGTCCCTTGAACGACGCGAAGAGCTTCTCCCAGAGGAGCCGGAACGACCTCCGGTACCTCGCCCCAAGAAGCGGGATGCGGCAGAGGACGGCGTGGAACAGGAGAAGGGCCGCGGCGGAGACGGCCGTGGAGAGGAGCGCTCCGAATGACCTCGCGGTCTCCGCCGCCAGGCCGCGGATCCACTCCAGCGCCCTCTCCCCCGGATCGGGCGGCGGC
>CALLYX010000264.1 GCA_937858775.1 uncultured bacterium
ACCCTGGCCGGCGCCAACTGCGATGCCACCTACCGGGGAGAGCTCAAGGGCGGGTGGGTGCTGGTCCCCTGCGTCTCCGACGTCTACGCCCAACTCGACCGCGAGAAGCCTCCCGCCGCGGCGCCGATCGACCCGACCGAGAAGCCGTGCCTGGACGAGTTCCAGAAGCAGCGCCCGTGCCTCGACCCGTCCCAGGTCTCGTCGCGGATGCGGTCGGTGGGCCTCCGCTACATCTCGGATCACCTCGACGAGGTGCCCGGCGTGATGCTCGTCCGCAACGGCCGGGTGTGGGGGTTCTACGGGCGGTCCCAGGCCGTCTACTCCGGGGTCGGCGAAGGGCGTCCGACCTGGACATCGCGACTGGCGTTCGCCACCACCTGGGCCATGTTCCCGGTGGCCGTGGGCGGCCTCGTCATCCTGCGCCGTCGCCGCCTCAGCCTGGCCCCGTTCCTCGCTCCCCTGGCCACCGTGGTGGTGACCGCGTCGCTGTTCACCGGCCTCACCCCCCGCATCCCCCAGAGCGCGGACAACGCGGCGGCCGCCTCCGCCTCGTCCGTGCCGCGGACGGCCGGGGCCTCGGCCGGGGGTGGCGGCCGGGTCGGCGCCGGGGCCGCCGTCGGGGCGATCTCCGCCACGAGCACGTGCTCCTGCGGAACGCGCGCCGCACCGGCCGCGGGGGGGGGCGCGGGCGACACGGTCGAAACCGCGCCCTGCCGGCGCGGGCCATTCCCCGGCTTGCGTTCAAGGAACGGGCGCGCGGCGTGCCATGCCCCTACGGCGGCCGCCGCCAGGCAAGCGGCACCCGCGATCAGCCGGGGCGCGGACGGCAACCGCCCCGCGCGCGGCCGGCCCTCGATCTCGGAGATCGCACGCCTAGCGATCTCCCCCGTGATCCTCCGCTTCCCCCGCACGTATCCGATCAGGAGCGCGCGGTCGCAGACGATGTTGATCTTCCGTGGAAGCCCCCGGGATCGGCGGTATATCCGGTTCACGGCGCCGGGGGTGAAACAGGGCGGCCGGGAGTCCCCCCCGCCGGCGGCGACCGAAAGGCGATAACTTATGTAGCGCGCGGTCTCCCGCCGCGAGAGCGGCTGGAGATGGTATGAGACGGTGATCCGCTGGGCGAGTTGCCTGAGCCCGGGGCTCTCGAGCATTTCCCGGAGCTCCGGCTGGCCCACAAGGACGATCTGGAGCAGCTTCTCCTTCTCCGTCTCGAGGTTGGAGAGCATGCGGAGCTGCTCGAGCACGGGCAGCGCCAGGTTCTGGCCCTCGTCGATGAGCACGACCACGTTGCGCCCGGCCTCATGCCTCGCCAGCAGGAACTTGTTGAGCTCGTCGACGAGCCCCTTGCGGGAGACCGCCCCGGCGTGGCAGGAGAGATCCTCGTTGATGGTCCTCAGGAGCTCCTCGGCGGAGAGAAAGCTGTTGAGGATGAATCCGACCTCCGCCTCCTTCTCTATCTCCGCGATGAGCGCCCGGCAGAGCGTTGTCTTCCCGGTCCCCACCTCCCCGGTCACGAGGATGAACCCCTTGCGCTCCCTGATCCCGTACAGAAGGTGCCCCAGGGCCTCGCGGTGACGGGGGCTGAGATAGAGGAAGTGGGAGTCCGGGGTGAGGTTGAACGGCCGCTCCCGGAGATTGTAGAACGAGGTGTACATCGCAGCCCCGCCCCCTTCGACCGCCCCTCTTATTCCACGCCCTCTATGTCGAGAAGCTCGCGCACCTGCCGCTGCACCTCACGCGCCTGCGGCACACCGAGCCCGGGGTCCTCCACGAGCAGCGTCTCGCCGTCCGCGGGGGATTCATAGACGACGAGCCTTCTCCCCGTGCCCGGTTCCACGACCCGGTCGCGCGGGAGGAGCTTCCGCTTCCGCTCGAGCATCAGGGCCAGGATGTGGGTGAAGTTGACATGCGCGGGCTCCCTGGAGTCGAGGTATTTCCTGAGGAGGCGCTCGACCGTGTTCCGGGCGATCGGCTCCGCCTTCTCCTTCGGGGGCTCCGGCCTGAAGCGCCCGCGCCAGATCGAAACCGCATCGGCCGCCGAGTCGGGGCCCTCGGCGACGAGCGCGGACCTGCACGGCGCGCAGTAATCCTCGCGCACGTAATCCGCGTCGCGGAAGAACAGCAGCGACGCGTACTGCTCCCCCTCGACGAAGCCGCGCGCGCATCGGGCGCACCGTTTCGCCCGCTTGATGCGGTTCCACTCCTGCGGGTTTCTGGCCATCAGGCGCCGTCCGCCGCCCCGGGGGGCTCCGCCTCGGCCGCGCCGCTTCCCGGGGCGCCGCCGCCGGGCGCGCCGGGTTCCCCGCCGCCGGGCTTCTTCCCCTGCTCCCCCCGGGCGGCCTCGTCGACGTAGTTGAGCTGCAGCACGCCCAGGGCGTTCGCCAGGGTCTTCTCCTCCTCGCGGGAGAGGTTGCCGCGCGTCTTGACCTTCAGGGTCTCGAGGAGGTCGATGCTGCCGCGCGCGGCCTCCAGGTCGCGCTCCACCTTCCCCGTCATCGGGTTGGCCACCTTGCCCATCGCCGCCCACGCGGAACCGTGGAGGCTCAACACCAGCGAGAGAAACCTGGTCCGGTGCAGCGCCTCGTTGTCCATCTCCATCGCAACCTCCTCCCTCGGCGCCCCCTCCGCCCCCGCTCCGTGACCGGCCCTATCCGCCGGGGGGGCCGCCTTCCTCGCGGGGGGGGCGTCGATCAATCGTCGAAGATGCGGTCGAACGCCTCCCCGAAGTCATACCCGCCCCTGAAATCCTCCATGCTGTCTTTCTCCGTCTTGCTCAACAGGCCGCTCCCGACGAGGTTGAACACCACCTCGCCGATATCCTCGCAGCGGCGGATCCCCCAATGATCGAGCACCGCCCTCGCCATCGGCCCCCAGCGCTCGATCGCGCAGCGCCGCGCCCCCTCGAGAAGCTCCGCGCCGGTGACGTGCCGCTTCTCCCCCAGCATCCTATACGTGTAGTCGAGCGCCTCGAGGACGAACCGGTACGCCTCGAATGCGTACCGGTCGTCCCTCTCGATGATCTCCCGGACCAGTTGTTCCGCGGCCTTCTTCCTGCCCATCGGGCGCCTCACCCCCTTCAACCGCGTTGCGGCATCGCCGCCTCGTAGGCGACGCGGTAACGTCCATGGTCGGCGGGGGAGAGGGAGGCGTGGTTCGCCTCCTTGAGCTCGCTGTAGGTCGAGCTGGCGTAGAGAACGAGCTGGGCGACGTGGTCCAGTATCTCCCGTTCCATGCTCCTGCTGCGTTCCTCGAACGCCGCCAGTATGGCCGCCCCCCCGCCCAGGAGCCGCTTCAGGAAGCTCTTGTCCTCCCTGAGCAGGGCCTCGTGCTCCAGCATGACCAGGGCGGCCTTCACCCCGTCGTAGGCGAGGGCGAGGTACTTGACGAACAGTCTCTCGTCGCGCCATCCGCGCGCGCCCCTCAGGGCGCACGTCGCCTCGCGGCTCGCCTCGGAGAGATGGTGGAGTATCTCCTCCATCCTCCTGCGCCGCTTCACGAGCGTGGCCTGCTCGAATCGCTGCTCGAGAAGAAGGATGAAGCAGCGGTAGTGCGCGTCGCGCCTGGCGAGGTGCACGGCGCGATTCATGCTGATATTGACCATGCGGTTGCCCCACGGGTCGCGCGGCGAACGAACCCGGAATCCCGGCGCAATCCCCGCCCCGCATCCGGCCCCGCGCGTCCGGCCGCCATCGATCGTGCGGGCGCCATGCCCCACCGCCGCGCCGCGGGGCGAGGCAGGGCGGCCT
>CALLYX010000265.1 GCA_937858775.1 uncultured bacterium
TTCTAATCCCGAATATTAATAGCTCACTATAAACAGTGTCTGATAACGTTATCATAATGGAGGTACATGTATGATAAGACAATTAACCGGATATGCCGCGCTTATTCTCGTTCTCTTTCTTGCATGGACGGCGAACGCGTATTCGCAGGGCATTCTTATAAAAGACCTGCGCTGCGAATATCTGAATGAACCGCTGGGCATTGACGTTGTGAAGCCGCGGCTCTCCTGGGCTCTGGAGTCGGAGGTCCGGGGCGATGGACAGACAGCGTACCGTATTCTGGTCGCACAATCGCATAAGAACCTGAATACTGGAACCGGCAATCTGTGGGATTCGGGAAAGGTCGAGACCAACCAGTCTGTGCGGGTGCCGTACGCCGGCAAGGCGCTCGATTCGAGGCAGCGCTGCTACTGGAAAGTGCGTGTGTGGGACGGAACGGACACGGCATCGGGCTGGAGTCCCGCCGGCATGTGGACAATGGGCCTGTTGAAGGCCGAGGATTGGACCGGCAAATGGATAGGGCTTGACGGCGACGAGAGCGGTCCGGAGACCCCGCTGTCCGCGGCTAAATGGATCTGGTTCCCGGAGGGCGCGCCGGCCCAGAGCGCTCCCGCGGCGAGGAGCGCCCGGACCTGATCCTGCTGGACCTCAACCTGCCGAGGAAGAACGGCCGGGAGTTCCTCGCGGAGGTGAAGGCCGACCGGAGGCTGAAGAGGATCCCGGTCATCGTCCTCACCGGCTCGGAGGCCGAGGAGGAGATCGAGCGGGCGTACGATCTCCACGCGAACTGCTACATCGTCAAGCCGTCCACCCTGGACGGGTTCGTGGACGTGGTGCGCGGCATCGCCGCCTTCTGGCTCGGCGTCGCGCGTATCCCGCGGGGCGGCGGGGAGTGGGGGGCCGGGGAGTGAACCGGACGAGGCCGAGGGTCCTTCTCGTTGAAGACAGCGCAATGCAGGCGCGCCTTGTCTCGGAGTTCGCCCGCGGCGAGCTGGATATCGCCTGGGCGGACCGCCTCTCCGCGGCGCTCGAACGCCTCTCCGCGGGCGGCATCGACGCGGTGCTGCTCGATCTCTCCCTCCCGGACAGCTTCGGCATGGACACGCTCGAGCGGATTCTTAGGTCGCACCCTGGGATCCCCGTGATCGTCTTCACCGGGAGGGACGACGAGCGCGTCGCCGCGGAGGCCCGGGCGGCCGGCGCGGCGGGCGTCCTTTTCAAGGACGGCCGCTGCTGGGAGAAGATCGCCGGGGCGGTGCGCCAGGCCCTGGAGGGGCGCTAGCCCCGCTGCCCCGAGATGAACTGCTGGAGGAGATCCCGCGCGCGGGCGTCAGACATCTGCTCGGGCGGGTGCTTCATCGTGTAGGCGCAAACCGCGTTCAACGGGCCGCCTATCTTCCTCTCCCTCGCGACCTTGCAGCAGCGGACGGCGTCGATGGAGACGCCGCCGCTGTTGGGCGAGTCCTCCACCGAGAGCCGCAGGTCGATGTGCATCGGCACCCCCGCGAAACCGCGCCCCTCCATCCTCAGGAAGCAGACCTTGTTGTCCTTCTGCCATGGGACGTAGTCGGAGGGGCCGATATGGATGTCGTCCTTCTCGAGCGGCGTTGAGAGCTGCGACTGGACCGCCTCGGTCTTCGATATCCTCTTCATCTTGAGGCGGTCCTGGTTCAGCATATTGAGGAAGTCCGTGTTTCCCCCTGTGTTCAACTGGTATGTCCGGTCGAGCTTCACCCCGCGGTCGTCGAAGAGCCGCGCGAGGGTCCGATGGAGGATCGTGGCACCCACCTGCGCCTTGATGTCGTCCCCGACGATCGGGATCCCCTTTTCGGCGAAGCGCCCCGCCCACGCCTTGTCCGAGGCGATGAATACGGGCATGCAGTTGATGAGGCTCACCCCCGACGAAAGGCAGCATCCGGCGTAGTACTCGACGGCCTTCTGCGAGCCGACCGGGAGATAGTTGAGGAGGATCTCGGCGCCGCTCTCAGCCAGGACCTCCGCGACATCGCAGGGGGGGCGGTCATCGGGGATGAATATCTTGTCCTCGTCGTACTCCTTCATGTGCTGCGAGACGCCGTCGAGAACGGGCCCGGGTCGGACGAGCACGCGGCTCTCCGGCATGTCGGCGACGATGGTCTTGGTGCAGTTCGGCCTGGCGAAGATCGCCTCGTGGAGGGGGCGGCCGACCTTGCGCCGATCGATGTCGAAAGCCGCCACCACCTCTATATCCGCGGGGGTGTAGCCCTGGATATCCCAGTGCATCAGCCCGACGGCCCCGCGGCCGTTCCCGAAGCGCCGGTAGTGCTCGATCCCCTGTATGAGGGAACTGGCGCAATTCCCCACGCCGGCTATGGCGATGCGAATTGGGCGCTTCACCTCCATACGCCTCCTTTCACAGGGAAAGAAGTATATACGCGGCGCAGCGTCTTCGCAATACATTTATGGCCGCATGTATTTATGGCCGCATTTATGGCCGCAACGACGGGGGAGGGGCGGTTTTCCCTGGAAACCGGCGCGTTCGCGGTGCTAAACTACCCCCCCGCAGGCGCGCGACGGCGGGCTGCGCGCAGCCGGCCCAGGAGGCGGCATGGTGATCGTCGTCGAACACCCGGTTCTATCGGACTCCCTGGCGCGCCTGCGCGACCGGCGCACCGGGGCGGCGGAGTTCCGGCGGCTCATGCGTCTGGCCGCCATGCTGCTCTGCGCCGAGGCGCTGCGAGACCTCCCGCTCCGGACCGCGCGGATCCGCACCCCCCTCGCGCCCGCCGAGGGAGAGATCATCGCCGGGCCGCCCCCGGTCGCGGTGCCGGTGCTCAGGGCCGGCCTCGGCCTCCTGCCCGGCCTCCTTGACCTTGTGCCGGGCGCGGCCGTGGGGGTCATAGGCCTCCGTAGGAACGAGCGGACGTTCGAGGCGGGCGAATATTACCGCTCCCTGCCGCGCCCGCTCGCCGGGCGCGCGGTCGTCATCCTGGACCCCATGCTCGCCACCGGCGGATCGCTCGCCGCGGCCATAGGGGTCGTGAAGGAGCACGGGGCGGACGACATAAGGGCCGTTACCCTTCTGGCGGCGCCCGAGGGGGTGCGCCTCGTGATGCGCCGCCATCCCCGGGTCCGCGTCTTCACCGGGGCGGTGGACGAGCGCCTGGACGAGAACGCCTACATCATTCCCGGGATCGGCGACGCCGGCGACCGCCTCTTCGGGACGAAATAGGGGGCGACCCGGCCGCCGGAGGGCGCCGCGGGCGATGACCCGCCTCTTTCTGCTCGTCTACCCGCCTCCTTCGCGGTAAAATTGCGGCATGATTCCGGCGATTGTGCTGGCGGCGGGGGAATCCTCCAGGATGAGGAGTCCGAAGGCCATCCTGCGCCTACGGGGCGGCACCTTTATCTCCGTCATCTGCCGGCGGCTCGCCGATGCGTCGCCCGGCGGGCTGGTGGTGGTCCTCGGCGCGCACGCCGGGGAGGTTATCGAAGCCGGGCTGCCGGCGGGCGTGCGCGTGGCTTTAAACGAGGCGTGGGCGGAGGGGCAGATATCCTCGCTCCGTTGCGGCATCCGGGCCCTTTCGCCCGGCGCCGCCGGGGCGCTGGTTGCGCTGGTGGATCACCCACTCGTCGAGGCGTCCACATACGCCGGGATGATGGCGGCGGCGGGGGCGTGCCCGGGGATGATCCTCGTCGCCGAGTACCGCGGGACGGGCGGGCACCCGGTCGTGTTCCCGGCGGCGGTCTTCGACGAGATCCTTTCAGCGCCGGCCGGCGAGGGGGCGCGGTGGGTCGTGCGGCGCGACCCGTCGCGCGTAAGGCGGATCCCGTTCGACGACCCGGGGATCGCCGCCGATATAGACACGCCGGAGGAGTACATGAAGGCCCTCGCGGGGCGGGGGGCGGATGCGGGG
>CALLYX010000266.1 GCA_937858775.1 uncultured bacterium
GGCTCATGCAGGTGACCCCGGCGGTCGGCCGGGAGTACGCGCGGGCGCACGGATTGAAAAGGTTCCGGCCGGATTCGCTGTTCGACCCCGCGTTGAACACCGAGGCGGGCTGCTGGTATCTGGCGAAGGCGATGCGGCGATACGGGAATTTCGACGACGCCCTGCCTTTCGCCCTCGCCCACTACAACGCCGGCCCCGGGAACGTGGATCGCTGGATCAGGATGACGCGCGCCCCCGGCAACGCCCGGCAGTTCATGAAGGCGATAACATATCCCCAGACCCGCCGCTACGTCCGGCAGATCACGCGGCGCCGGCGCCTCTACCGCCTCTTCCGCTTCCTGTAGAAGCCGCCGGGCCCGGGCCCCCGATCCTCGCGCTTTCCGCCCGGCGCCCCCGCGGCGGACGGGGCGCCGCGCCGGCATTTCAAGAGCCGCGGTTCGATACCGCGGGGGGGCGGTTCGAGACCGCCGCGAGCACCGCATCCCTGACCGCCCCGTACTCCGCCGGGACGCAGAGCGGGGGATTGGCGCGGCGGGGGTCCACCGCCGGGAGAGTCCCCTCGTGGTAACGGGTCTTGAACTCGGAGAACTTCAAGCCGTGGGCGGTGGAGATCACCACCACGCGCTCGTTGCGGCGTATCACCCCGCGCCTCACGAGCTTCTCGAGGGCGGCCAGCGCCACGCCGGTGTGCGGGCAGGTGTAGAGCCCGGTGCGGTCGGCGCGCGCGCTCGCATCCGCCAGCTCGTCCTCGCTCGCCTCCTCCACGACCCCGTCAAAAGCGGCGAGGACCTTGATCGCCTTCCGAACGCTCACCGGGTTGCCGATCCGGATGGCGGTGGCGGCGGTGGGCCCCGCCGTGACCGGATGGAACTCCTTGAAGCCGGCGAGGAACGAGCGGTAGAGCGGGTTGGCGAGGGCCGCCTGCGCGCAGGCGATGCGGGGGAGCCTCGATATCACCCCGAGCGACCGCATCTCGAGGAAGCCCTTCCCGAGGGCGCTTACGTTGCCGAGGTTCCCGCCCGGGATCACGATCCAGTCGGGGACCTCCCAGTCGAGCTGTTGAACTATCTCGATCCCTACCGTCTTCTGTCCCTCGACCCGGAGCGAGTTCATCGAGTTGGCCAGGTATATCTCCTCCCGCGCGCAGATCTCCGTGATGAGCCTCATGCAACCGTCGAAATCGGTGTCGATCGAGAGGGTGAGAGCCCCGTGGGCGATCGACTGGATGAGCTGGGCGGTGGATACCTTGTCGCGCGGCAGGAAGACGATCGCCTGGATTCCGGCGGCCGCACAATACGCCGCCAGGGCCGCCGAGGTGTCGCCGGTCGAGGCGCAGGCGACGCCGATGATCTTCCGGCCGTCCGCGACCATCTGGTTGACGACCGAGACGAGCACGGTCATGCCGAGGTCCTTGAACGAGCCGGTGTGCTCGTTGCCGCAGAGCTTCACCCACAGCTCGTCCACCCCGATCCCGGACCCGAGCCGGGAGGCACGGTAGAGGTTGCTCCCCCCCTCGTAGAGCGAGACGATGTTTTCGTCCCTGACGGCCGGACAGACAAGCTCTTTCTTCCCCCAGACCGAGCTTCCGTACGGCCGCTCGGTGCTGCGGTATCTCCGGTCCCAGATCCTCCTCCACTCCCCGCCGCTGGTGGCGCGCAAGGCGTCCATGTCGTGCCGCACCTCGAGGAGCTCCCCGCAGCGCGGGCACCGGTAGATGACCTTGTCAAGCGGATACCGCTCGGGGCATCCCTCGATGCACTGGAACCACGCCCCGTACGCCATTCCCCCTCCCTCCCCCTTCTCAGCCGCCGGCGCCCGAGACATCCACCGCCTGCCCGTCCGCCCGTCCGCCCGCGGGCGCTGGGGGGGGCGGCGGGGCGGGGTCCGCGCGCCCGTGCTCAAGCTCCGCGACGCGCCGCTGGAGCCGGTTATACTGCTCCTGGAGGTCGAGGTAGCGGCGCTGGGCGGTGGCACGCTCGTTCTCAATGCGCTCGCACTTCCGCTCGAGCGACTTCTTCTCGTCCACGGCCTGCGACCGGCTCGCGTCGAGCTCCGCGGCCTTCTTTTCGAGCTCGGCCAGCTTCTCCCGCGACGCCCCGGCCTCCCGCGTAAGATCCATGTTCGACTCGAGCAGCTCCTTTACCCTCTGCTCGAGCTTCGCGGCGGCGCGCGCGCCCCGCGCGTTTTCCGCCTCCGCCGACGCCTTTTCCGCGGCCAGTTTCTCCCTGTCGCGGACAAGGTCGGCGCATCTCGCCTCCAACAGGCGCCTCTCGCCTTCCGCCTCGTCGTACCTCTGCCGCGGCACGACGCAGCCCGCGCACGAAAGCGCAACGGCCGCCGTGAATATCGATCGGATTGTCCGCATCGGCCCTCCTCCCTCCCGCGACGCGCATCATTGTAGCACAGCGGCCGGGCGCGGCCATACACGTCTTATGCGGCGCGCTGGGAGGAGGCGGGGGGGCGGCGGCGAGGAACGGCCCGGCATTGGACA
>CALLYX010000267.1 GCA_937858775.1 uncultured bacterium
GTCGGCGCGGCGGGTTCGTGAGGGCGACGGCGGCGTCTGCATCATCGGAGTCGGCAAGATGCTCACCGCGGCCCGCGCCGCGGCCGACCTCTTGGGAGCGAGCTCGGTGGACGTCACCGTGTGGGACCCGCGGGTCGTGAAGCCCCTCGACGCGGAGATGCTCGCTGATGCAGCCCGCCACCGGCTCGTGGTCACGATCGAGGACGGCCTGCGCGACGGCGGGGTCGACACCGATCAGGGCCCGGTCCGGGCGCCGGCCATCCTGGTCGCCGCCGACCCCGACCGCCCGGCCTTTCTCAAGTGGCTCTTTTTCCTGTCGAACACCGCCCATGCCGAGCTGCGCCAGATCTTCTACCCGCACCAATATGCCCCGGCGGACGGCCATGCCGCGCATCTGGAGATCATGTCGACCCGGATGCTGCGGCATTTCTCGCTTCTGGATGCCGCAGCCGGGCAGCAGCCGAAGCTTTTCGCCGCAGGCAGGGTGCTTGGCATCTACACCGTCGTCCTGACCCGCTGGGCCGCGCTTTACCCCGAAACCGGCCCGCGCTGGCTGGACCTGTCCGACTTTCCGAACCTGACCGCACTTGCCCGGGCGCAGGAAGCCCGTGTCGAAACCCCCGTTGTCGCCCGCGCCGAGGGGCTCGGGGCCCATCCCTTCACCCGGCCCGAACAGCCGAACCCGCCGGAAGGAAGCGTGCTATGACCCTGACCCTGCACCATGCCCCCGACTTCGCCTCGACCATCGTCCGCTTCGCGTTGGAGGAACTGGAGCTGCCCCATACGCTCGCCATCGTCGACATCGAGGGCGGGGCGCTGGCCAGTCCGGAATACCGGCGGGTGAACCCCGTGGGCCTGATCCCGGCGCTGGAAACCGATCATGCAGGTCACGCCCGCCTTCTCGACGGCCGACGCGATCCCGTCGATCAGCGTCTTCAGGTCCTTCGCCGGGTAGCCGTAGCGGTCCCTGTTCCGGGCGCTCTCGTGCAGACGGTAGCCGAGCCACCCGCTGCTCACCGCCGAGAGCGGCGTGCCGAACTCCATCTCGGCCAGCGGCTCGAAGATCGCCTCCCGCGCCCTTCTGCCGAGCATCCGCTCTATCCACTCGTCGCTCCTGACCTCATCGAACGCGTGCCAGTCCTTCTTCAGGTAGCAGACGACGCCGAAGCGCACGAGGCGAAGCCGCTCCAGCCACGTGAGCGGGGCGAAGCCGAGGATATGCCACGGCTGCGTGAGCGGATACGCCCTGCCGTGGAACCAGAAGACCACCTTGATCCCCTTCCATACCATCGAATCCCAGAGGCCGAAGCGTTTCAGATAGGCGTGGGTGACCGTGTCTATCCCCATGACGTGGTGGTACGTCATCGGGATCCACTTCCCGTCCTGGCAGAACGACTTCGCCAGCCCGCCGAGCTCCTCGTCCGCCTCGAGGAGGACGACGCGCATCCCCCCCGCGGCGAGCCTCTCAGCGGCGGCGAGCCCGGCCGGCCCCCCCCCGAGCAGTATCGCGTCGCAGCGTTCGACGGTCATTGCGGCCGCGCCTCCTGTCCTATCGCGCGCGACCTCATCGCGAGCGCCAGGGTCTTCAGAAGCCCGAGCTTCTTGTAGCGCGAGTAGTTCCTCACAAGGCATAGCTTGAAGATGAGCGTGAAGGCCGGGTTCGGCGGGATTCTCACGACGAGGCGGAGCAGCGGTATGAGGCGCGGGCGGGTGACCGCCAGGTAGAAGAGTTTCTGTATGTTCAGGATCTGCCCCTTCTTCTCGAGCGCGAGTGGGTTGTCGTTCAGGTGCATCGGCTCCAGCCGGTCGAAGCTGAAATCCCCCCCGATGAAGCCGCGCGAGCGCGCGTATTCGTACATCCCGGTCTTCGGGAGCGGCTGGTAGACGTAGGCGAACGGGTGATCCACGCCGCAGGCGACGTTGAGCGCGACGGTCTCCCAAGCCCGTTCCGGGGTCTCGTCCGGGAGGCAGAACATGTTCGTTGTCCGGAGGACGATCCCGCGCGCCTTCACCCACCGCGCCGCCGCGAGGATCTGCTCGTTCGTGATCCCCTTCTTGCCGATCTCGTTCCGTATGTGTTCGCTCCCGCTCTCGATGCCGAACGACATCCCGTAGCAGCCGGAATCCCGCAGTTCGCCGACGATCTCCTCCGTCAGCGTGTCGGCCCTGACGCCGCAGAAGAACGGGAGGCCGACCATCTCGCGGTACAGGGGGAGGAATTCGCGCAGCCACCCGCGGTTCCATACGAAGACCTCGTCGTCGAACGTCACGGTGGAGAAACGCAGTATCTCTTTCTGCTCGCGGATCTCCTCGGCGAAACCCCGGGGGGCCCGCATCCTGAGATATCTTCCCTTCCCCCTGTAGAGCGCCTGGAAGTACGGGTCCGTGCAGAAGGTGCAGTTGAAAGGGCAGCCCCGGCTCCCGATGAACGTCTTGGTGCTCTTCCCCCTGAGAAACGGGTACTTGTAATAGATGGACCAGTCGGGGCGCGGGAGCGCATCGAGATCCTCCAGAAGCGGCCGGGGCTCGTTTTTAACCACGGCCCCTCCCCGCTTAACCCATAGGTTGCGTATCCCGGATATGTCGCCCCCCCTCTCCACGGCGGAGGCGAGCTCGCGGACGGCGTCCTCCCCCTCGCCCACGCAGGCGATATCCACCCCCTCCCGTTCGACGATCTCCGGGCAGACGGTCGCGTGCGGCCCCCCGAAAACCGTCACCGCGCCCAGGGCCTTCTTGACGCGGGCGGCGAGCCCGGCCGTCTGGAGATGCTCCCCGGTTGTGCACGAGAAGCCGACAAGCCCGGGGGAGAAGCGGGAGAGCGCCCCGATGATATCCTTCTCCAGGGAGGTTACGAACACCCCGCACTCGTGCCCGTCCGCCTTGAGGGCCGCGGCGAGGTACATGATGCCGTGGTACTCCTGCGGGAAGCTGTGGACGAACGCGATTCTCATTTATCGACGTTGTCGTAGCCGTATATATGGTAGTAGATCATCGTGTAGCCGAAATCCAGGCCGTAGCGGATCCCCCTTGACAGGTAGACGGCCAGGTTGCGGAAGTACCTGAGCTTCTGGCGCCGTATCATCCTAAGGAGCCGCCTGCCGAAGGTAAGGAAGTACGCGACCTTCTGGTAGAGCTCCACCTTCCTGACGCTCAGCGCCTTCGACGCCACCACGGCGCCGAAGGTGATATTGTCCGCCGCCCTCCACCGCTTCTCGTCTATCCACCCCCCGTACTGGTATATCTGGCGGCACCCCTCCTCGGTGAACGGCTTGTAGATGAAAAAGGCGGTGCGGTTCGCGTCGAGCTCCATGGCGAGCCGTATGGTGTCGCGCAGCGTCGCCGGCGTCTCCGCCGGCCCGCCCAGGATATTGAACGCCGTGAAACCGACGCCGTTGGCGCGGGCTATCCTGAAGATCTCCTTGATCTTCTCCCTGGAGATGTGCTTGCCGTAGACCTCGTTCCTGATGAAGTCGTTCCCGGCCTCGATCCCCACCCGGAGGAGGGCGCACCCCGACTTCCCCAGCAGCCCCAGCTTCTCCTCGTCGAGTTGGTCGATCCTGGCGAACATGCTGTACTTGAGCCTCCCCCAGGCGCTCGTCCGCATGTACGCCTCGCAGAAGGGCCGCAGCCAGTTGATGCTGGCGGTCGGGATCTGGTCGAAGAGCTGCGCGAGCCTCATATTCCTCCCCTTGTACTTCTCCCACTGGAAGGCGATCTCCTGCGCGTACTTGACCGGATCCCGTATGCGGTAATATTGGCCGTCCACCGCCTCGCTGATGCCGTGCGCGTCGCAGTAGGTGCACTTGTACGGGCAGCCCCGCGTGCCTATGATGTAGAGCATGCCGAGGAAGTAGAAGTATAGGTCGAGGTCCTCCCAGAGATCCCAATCCGGTATGGGGAGATCGTCGATATCCTTGATGAAGCATCCCTTCGCCGTCCTGACGATCCCCCCGTCCCGCTTCGTCCACACCCCGGGGATGTCGGAGGGGTCCCCCCCCGCCTCGCGGCGGTCGAGGTATTCGGCGAGGGCGTACTCGCCGTCGCCGATGAGGATCGCCTCCACGCCGGGCAGGGACAAGGTCTCCTCCGGCTTGAGCGATGCGTGGTAGCCGCCGAGGATGATCGGAAGGCCGCAATGGGTCCCGATATGCCCCAGCACCTCCCTGACGTATTGCATATACATGGTATTGCAGGAGATGCCGATGATATCGGGCCTGTCCCGCTCGATGTCGGCCGTTATCTTCTCCCTCCACGCCTTCCGCCTGAACGTCAGGTCCGTGATGGTCGCCCGGTGGGGCGTCCTCGCGTTCAGGTAGGTGGCAAGGCAGGTGATGGCTATGTCGAGGGCGCTGTAGTCCCCGCCGAGGGTCGCGTTGATGAACTTCACCTTCATCTGAAGAACCTCCCGACCTTGATCATCAGCTTCCTGAAACCGCGCAGCGATGTGAAATGCCGAAGGATGTAGCGCCATCGCCGCGGGCGCAGGTAGAAGCTGAAGAGGGCCCTCTTCTGGTAGAAGCCGAGGAGGCGGTTGCTCAGGTTCGGGTCCTCGAAGGCCCGCCTCGAGTAGTAGTTGAAATCCGAATAGTCGCCGCTGATCCGGTAGCCGAGGCCCCGGACGATCTCGAAGAGGTGCGTCCCGGGGAGGGGGGTGGTGATGTTGAAGGTGGCCTCGTCGATGTCGAGGGAGGCGGCGAAGCGGATCGTCCGCCTGAGCTCCTCGCGCGTCTCGGTCGGGGCACCGAGCATGAAGAAGCAGCCCGCACGTATCCCGGCCCTCTTGGCCGAGGCGATCGTCTTCCCTATGTCGCCCAGCCGTATCCTCTTCCGGTAGATCTCGTCCAGGATCCTCTGGTTGCCCGACTCGACCCCTATGTGCATGTATCGCAGGCCGGCCCGGTGCATCTTCTTGAAGATATCGTCGTCATGGATGTCGGCGCGGGCGTTGCACGCCCACAGGACCCCGGGCGAATCCGCGATGAGGCGGTCGCACAGCTCGTTGAGCCACGCCCGGTTCGCCGTCAGCGTGTCGTCGTGGAAAAAGATCCCCTGTACGCCGTAATCGCGCTTGAGTTCCATGATCTCCGCCACGATGTCGCGCGCGCTCCGCATCCTGGGCCTCTTCCCGAAGATGCGGCATAGGGTCGGCTGGCAGTATGTGCAGTCGAACGGGCAGCCCCGAGATGCCACGACTGTCGTCCCCCTTATCCCTATATCCAATATGTCGAGGTAGTGCCAGGCCGCCATGTAGCGTTCCATGTCCAGCAGGCGCCGGGCGGGGAAGGCGAGCGAGTCGAGGTCCGCGACCGGCTCGCGGTCGGCGTTTCGGACGATCCCGTCCTCCCCCCTGTAGAGCGCCCCCGCGACGCCCGAGAGGTCACGGAACTCCTCTCTCCGCACGATCTCGGCGAAGGTGCGCTCGCCCTCGCCGAGTACGACGCCGTCCACGAAGTCGGCGATCGTCTCCGGCAGCACCGTGGCATGGGGCCCGCCGGCCAGCACGAAGACCCCCTCCTCCTTCAGCCGCCGGGCGATCCTGACCCCGGTGTCGTAGTTCATCGTGTCGAAATAGATCCCGGCGAGATCCGGGCGCGCGGCCGAGAGGCGCGCGAGAAGTTCGTCGAGGGAGCGCATGAAGGTGCCGTCGACTATCGTCACATCCCCCCTTCGCCCCTCGGGGACATTGGAAGCGAGATAGCCGAGACCCAGGGGAGGGTCTCCCGACTTCGATCGTATCCTCGGGAACACCAGCGCTATATTCATTGCAGTGGGTTCTGCGCCATGAGGCCGCGCGCGGTTGTCGCGCGCGTGAAAAGAAGATCAGACCATTCATCCGGCCCCGCCCCGTAGGGCCGCAGCGCGCAGGGGGCAATGATACCATATGCCGGGGGCAAAATCGCCCCTTGCCCCGCTTGCCTCACGGGGGTTCAGACGGTATGCAGCGCGCCCGTGAACGCGCCTCGAAGTGCGCTCGATGCCGCGCACCCTCTACGGCTGGGGTCCCGGCTTCCCTCCGCCTGCGTCATCGCTTACGCATAACGCGGGCGGGGCTTCCGACGGCGACGCTGTACGGCGGGAGATCGGAGGTCAGCGCAGCCCCGGGACCGACGATGCTCCCCCTCCCGATCCGCACACCGGGCAGGACAACGGGGTGGCGCCCCATCCGGGCGTCTTCCCAGATCGCCATCGGCCCGAACTCGATATCCCGGTCCGCTACCGGCACGGCCCCGTACGAAAAGCCGCGCCGGCAGCTAATGACGGATACGTGCGTCGCGACCAGGCGGGCATAGGCCATGGATATGCCGCCGCGCCCGGCGGCGAACGTGCCGTGGAGCGGTGGCTTCACGCCGCCGCCGATCCGCGGCGCCTCCCGCGGAAGATCACCACCGCGATAGTATACTACAGGGCCGGCCCGCGCACACAAGCCGAATAGGACCCTGCCCCCGGCACTTGAAAAGACGGGAAAAAGCCCGCCCCCGCGCCCTCGGCCCTCCCGGCCGGCGGCGGTTCGTTGACTTGCGACTCGTTTCGTGCTTAACTTCTACCCTCGCGGAGTGCACGGCGCGGGATCGGCCGGCGCCAATGCGGACACGTCCCGCCATGGAGGAGCAGTATGCGGTCGTTCCTTGTCCTCTGCGCGTTCCTTCTGTGCGCGGCCGCCTTCTGTTGGCCGTTGCCGCTGCACATGGACACGGCGCTCGACAACGACTTCGACGCCCTCATGTTCGCCTCCCTGCTTCACTCGTTCGCCCAAAACGTCGTCTCCAGCCCCATGGACCTCCTCGACGCCCCGTTCTACCACCCCCACGGCCGGACGCTCCGTTTCGTCTTCCACAACTACATGGTCGGCCTCGCCTTCATCCCCATCTACGCGCTCACCCGGAGCCCCGTGGGCGCCTTCAACATCCTCCACCTCCTCACCCTCGCCCTCGATGCATTCGCCATGTACCTGCTCGTGCGCCATCTCACCGGCGAGGAGCTCCCGGCCGTCGTATCGGGGGTGATCTTCGGCTTCTGCCCGGTCAGGGCCGCCAACTTCCAATACACCCCGTTCGTCACGAATTACTGGGTCGTCTTCGCCATCCTCCTCCTCTTCAAATTCCAGGAACGCCTCTCCGGGGGGGGCGCGCCTGCCTTCCGGCTCCTTGCCTCTTCTCTCGCGCTCTACCTCGCGCAGTGCCTCTCCGACATGATGGGGGGGCTCTACCTGGGCCTCGCCTTCTTCCCCCTCCTCGCCGCCGTCCTCCTCGCCAACCTAAGGCGGCTGGGCGCCGGCGGGCTCGCGGGGGCCGCCGCCATGCTTGTCGTCTTCGCCGTCTGCCTCGCGGCTGCGACCGCACCCCTCCGCTCCGTCCGGGAAGAGATAGGAGAGGGGCGCGCCGGGTGGGATGCCGAGACGGTTCAGGAGATATGCCCGGCGTTATCGAGTTACATCTCGACATCTCCCGGGAATATCCTCTATGGTAGGGCTACAGCGGGATTCTCGTTGAACGCCCGGCAGGTCAACTTCTTCGGTGCGGCGGCGTGGATCCTCGCGGTCATCGGTTTCTTTGCCGCCCGGAAGACGGCGCGTTTCCTCCCCGCGTACATGCCCCCGCTCGCGCTCGCGATCTGTATCGCCGCCTTCCTGCTCTCCCTCGGGCCGTGGATATGTCTCACTCCGGGGGTGAAGCTCTGTCCCGGGCCCTCCATGCTCGTCTATCGTTTTTTTCCGGCGCTGAGGACGTTCGGGGGGTTGGGGATGGCGGCGCTCATCTACGTCTGCATCATGGCCGGCTTCGGCGTGCAATGGCTGGCAGGCCGCCTGCTGAAGGCGGGGCTGTGCAGGCGCGGGATCCTCGGGGCCGCACTCCTCGCCGTGCTGGCCATGGAGTACGCCGCCTATCCCCCGACGACATGGGGCGAGCCGTTCTATCTCGTGCCGTGCGAGCCGCCGGCGGTCTACCGCTGGTTGATGCGTCAGGGGGACCGCGATCCCATCATCGAGCTCCCGATGCCGTGGGAGCCGGAGGAGGTCGGCGGCTCCCTCGGCGAGGATGCGTGGGCGATGTACTGGGCCCCCTATCACGGGCGGAGGATCGTCAACGGACAGACGGCGTTCTCCTTCCCCGAGTACAAGATCATCGTGGACCAGATGAGGCTCTTCCCGTCGCACGAGACCATCGGCATCCTGCGCGCCCTCGGCGTCCGGTACGTCGTCGTGCACGCCGGCGTCCTCCCCCGCATGGAGTGGCAGAAGGCGCTCGTCCGCAGGCACCCGGAGGCCCGTTACGACTGGGGGGCCACGCTGGAAAGGCTCGACCGGTCAGGGGACGATCTCGCCCTCAGGATAAAGGACGGCAGGGACCGCCTCTACGAGATACTCCCAGGAGCGCAGCTCCCTCGGCCCAGGCCGCCGGGCTCTCCCCTGCCCCGCCAGGGATGGGCGCTTTCATCGAATGCGAATCCGTCGGATGCCCCCCTGGTGATCGACGGGAGGGAGGAAACGGCATGGACGACGGGGCGTAACCAGGTCTCCGGCCTCTTCTTCCAGGTCGACCTGGGGCGAACTTATGAAATCAACGGCGTCGGGATGCTGCTCCGAAGCGCGGACGAGTGCCCGAAGAATCCCCGGCTGGAAGTTTCCGCAGACGGGCAACGCTGGACAGCTCTCGTCTATGACGGCGCCAACTTGGACTTCATACAGAGGGTACTCGCGAATCCGCGGGAGAAATTGTTTAGGATCGCCTTCCCCTCCACGCGGGCGCGTTACGTCAGGATGACCCTCACGAGGATGGACAATCTCTACCCCTGGTCAATCGCCGAGCTCTCCGTGTATGCCTTCGGCAGCTGAGATCCCAACCGAGGTCGATCGGATCCTCCTTTGTAGCGCACCCTTCAGGGTGCGCTCACAACCGCAACCAAGAATCTCAAGGGAGCGATCTCGCCTCTCAGGCGGGCGATCAAGCTGTGTGCCGCGAGATACGCCATCCGGATATGCGGGGGCGCCATGAACGGCGCCCCGCAGAAGACGGGATAATAGCGTGCGTCGTCTCGGAAGAAAAGGGGTCCGCTACCAGAGCGAGAGTCGGATG
>CALLYX010000268.1 GCA_937858775.1 uncultured bacterium
ATTCCCGGCGGCCCGCGCGGAGGCGCATGTCGGCCTCGGGTTGCTCGCCGCGGCGCGCGGGGGGGAGGGGATGCAGGAGGCGAGGAAGGAGCTCGGCCTGGTCGTCGACCATTTCCCGGAGGGGGCGGGGAGGGCGCAGATCCTGCTCGGCGACATAGCCGCGGCCGCCGGGGACAGGCCAGGGGCGAGGCGGGCGTACGAGGAGGCCCGGTCGCGCTTCCCCGAGGTCGCCTCCCTCGCGATGCTGAAGTCCGCCACGCTCGCCTTCGACGAGGGGGGGTTCGCCGAGACCGCCGGCATCTGCGCTTCGATCATCGACCGCGCGGGGATCGACGGCGCCTATTCGGCGGAGTACCGCCCAGCCGGAACCGTCATGATCGAAGCCGTTGCGAAACGTGCGGCGGCCGAGCGCGCGCTCGCGGAAAGCGGGCAGGAACTCAAGGGGCTCTCCGCCGTTGCAGAGAGGTACTGCGGCACGAATGTGGGCCTCGGCGCCGCGATCAAGAAGGCGGAGGCGGCCGCCCACTACAAGGCCCCCGACGACGCCGCCGCGCTCCTGAACGGAATAGCGGCGAAATACCCGAAGAGCGTCTGGGCGGCCGAGGCGCTCGCCTGCCTCGCTCGAATCCAGGGCCCGTGCGGCAAGGCGGCGGAGACATGGGAGAGGATGATCGCCGCGTGGCCGCAGAGCGCCTGGCGGGTTGAGGCCGCGATGGGGCTCGCGGAGACATGGCTCGCGATGGCCGCCGCGGAGAAGGACGAGGGGCGGAGGGCGGTGCTGCGCGCCAAGGCGGGCGACGCCTGCCGGGATGTCATCGCGGCTTTCCCCTCCTCTCCCGAGGGGGCGCGGGCGCGGGATTTCATCGCCTCCCGGGGCCTTTAGAGGGGGCCGCGGCATGAAAATATGCGTGCTGGGGAGCGGAAGCTCGGGGAACGCCATCTACGTCGCGGACGGCGATTGCGGGATCCTGGTGGACGCAGGCCTCAGCCGCAGGGAGATCCTCGCCCGCCTCGGCCAGATCGGCGTGAGGATCGAGCGCGTCGCCGCCGTCCTGTTGAGCCACGAGCACGAGGACCATGTCCGCGGCGTAGCGGCGCTCCAGAGGGGGCGCTGCGTCCCCGTCCACCTCAACCGCCTTACCGCCGTCGGACTCATGGATCGCGGCGTCCCCTCGGGGTCGTTCAGGTATTTCAGGACGGGGGTCGATTTCCGCGTGGGGCCGTTCGCCGTTCACCCGTTCCCGGTGCCGCACGACGCGCTCGACCCGGTCGGTTTCGTGATATCCTCGCGTGGAATCCGCATCGGCATCGCCACCGACCTGGGGCACCCCTCGCCCCAGGTGGTGAGCCGCCTGAGGGGCTGCCGGATGGTCATCATCGAGTCCAATCACGACCCGGGCCTCCTCGGCGGCGCCGACCGCCCGCCCTCGGTGAAGGAGAGGATATGGGGCGATAGGGGGCACCTCTCCAACGCCTCCGCCGCGGAACTCCTCGCGGGGGTCGCCTCGGAGGCCCTCACGGACATATTCCTCGCGCACCTCTCGGCGGAGTGCAACAGGCCCGAGCTGGCGCACCGCTCGGCCCTGCGCGCGGCGGCGGCGGGGGGATTCTCGCACGCGGCGGTGCGCCTCACCTGGGCGGACCGCGTGAGCGAGGTGGTGGAGTACGATTGATCGCGTTTCCATCCGCCCCCGAAATATTCCTTGCCGCCCCCGCGCGCGTAATGTACAATTTCCCCGTGTATCCCCGTGAGCGCCGGCGCGGCGCGGCAGGATATCCCCCGGCGGAGAGGCGGTCGTGCGGATGCCATTCATGGCGACGGAGGGTGAAGCGCGCGGGGCGCGCGGCGGCGGGCCGCGCGTCCCGCGCATTTTCGTTTTAGGCGAAGTGCGGCGGCGGTGATGACCAGGGGAGGATGACGCAGATGCAAGGGAATAAGCAGCCGAACGTGTGCCCTGACCCGCAGAAGGCGCTGCTCGACGAGGTGCTCTGCCCCGGGTGCGGCAAGTTCGTCGGGGCCTACGAGAAATGCCCCTACTGCGGCACGGAGATGAAGAAGCGGATCAGCATCATCTTCTTCAAGCGTGCCGCGCTCGTCCTCGCCTTCGGCGGCCTCGCGCTCCTATGGTTCACCGCCACCAGGATGGCCCCGCCCCTCATCGAGATCGGCGTCGTCGACGAGAAGGACCCGCGGAGCGCCCGCTACAACAACGCGGTCGTGGAGGTCAGGGGGACGGTCGAGAGCGTGCGGACGACGGGCAGGGACGGCATCTCGTTCGAGGTGGCGGACGGCACCGGCAGCATCAAGGCGCAGGCGTTCCGCGGCCGCTCGGAGATGAAGAAGTCGGGCAACATCCCGCGCGTGGGGGACCGGGTCAGCGTTATCGGTTCGGTCCAACTCACGGACAAGTTCGGCACCTCCCTGATGATCAATATCCCGGGGAAGGTGAAGGTCACCCGGGCCAAGACGGAGAAGCTGCCGATAGAGAAGATAACGCTCGACGACAAGGGCAAGCTCGTGGAGGTTACAGGGGAGATCGTGGTGGCGCGCAAGGCCGGCGAAGACATCTTCCTCACCATAGGCGACACCACGGGGGTGATCGAGGTTCCGCTCTTCGCGCGCAACATCAAGTGGGTGCGGGACAAGGAGCGTTTCAGCTCCGTCGGGAAGGAGATCACGGTCATAGGCGCGGTGGGAGAGTACCGCGGCAAACCCCAGATAAACGTGCGCGACGTCGAGGAGATCGTCACGCTGGCCGCGGACACGATACCGTCGGACAAGATCCCCGGCCGCGACGAGGCCGTCGAGGCGGCCAGGGGGCTGGGGTCGAAGTAGGGCGCCCGGGGCGCGGGGGAGGGAGACGATATGGATTCCATGGCGGCGCTTCAGATACTGATATACACCATCCTCGGGACGCTGATCGGCGGCGTCCTCTCCATGCTACCGGCCCTCCATATCTTCAACGTGAGCGGGATCGCGCTCCTCATCTGGATGAGGTGGCCGTTCCTGATGTCCGAGATCGCGCTCCCGGCCTTCTTCATGTCGATGCTCGTGGCGTGGGCCAATATCAACACGATCCCGTCCATGTTCATCGGGGCCCCCGACGAGTCGGCGGTCTTCGTCGTGCTCCCGGGGCAGAAGTATATGCTCCAGGGGAGGGGATTCGAGGCGTCGATTCTCACGGGCGTGGGATCCCTGGGGGCGATCTTCATGATGGCGATCCTCACGCCGTTCCTCTTCTACACGATGCCGGCCATCAAGAACATCCGGAGCCAGAACCTCGCCTGGATCATGCTCCTCTTCATCATATACATGCTCATGAGCGAATGGCCCAAGGGGAGCGGGCTGGGGAGGACGGTCTGGGAGAGGTTCAAGTGGGCGTGGGCCAACCTGGTATCGGGCCTCACCACCTTCGTCCTCTCCGCCTTTCTCGGCTTCATCATCCTGAACAGGACGATGGTGCCGCTCGATATGAGCTTCCAGGGGATCATGCCGGTATTCGTGGGCCTCTTCGCCGTGGCCGGGATCATCCAGAACCTCGTGTCGAAGCAGGAGGTGCCGCCCCAGCACGAATCGAAGTCGATCGACGTCGATTACCGCCTTCTGGGCAAGGGGATCTTCGCCGGGACGATCGGCGGCGGGCTCGCGGCGACCGTCCCCGCCGTCACGGGCGGGATCGGCGGGATCATCGCCGGGCACGCCACGGGGCAGCGCGACGACCGGATATTCGTCGTGTCGCAAGGGGTCTCGAAGACGATCTACTACGTGGGGGCGTTCCTCCTCTTCTTCGTCCCTACCCTCCAGCTCTCCAGGGGCGGCATGACGATAATACTGAAGCCGCTCTTCACCCCCTACACGAGCCAGGAGTATTGCACCATCCTCGCCGTGATCATGATCAGCGGCGCGATCAGTTTCCTCATGATGTTCCCCCTGACGCGATGGACGATACGGCTCATCACGCATGTCGACTACCATTGGATCCTCTACGGCGCCCTCGCCCTCTGCTTCGCCATCGTCTGGGGGCTCACCGGATGGATGGGGGTGTTCCTGATGACGGTCGCCACCGGCATCGGCCTCATCCCGGCCTTCTACCACTCGCGCAAGAGCAACTGCATGGCGGTGCTCCTCGTCTGGATGGTGATCAGCATGAGCGGGCACGGCCCGGCGGTGTTGAGGTTCTTCCACCTGGATTGACGCGGCACAAGAGGAGGCGCTAACGATGAAAGGCCTGACGCATTTCCTGAGCGGTGTCGCCCTGGGGTCGTTCATCCCGGCCGCCGTCCGCATGGCGAACAGCAACGTGGACAACTCGCTGATCCTCGGGCTGGGCGGGCTCTTCGGCATCATGCCCGACACCCTCGACTTCAAGGTGGGGCAGTTTTTCTCGGGCGCCGACTACGACGTGGACGTCGACCCGAACAGGTTGAACCCGCAGAAGATGGCGGAGCAGATCGCGAAGGGGATAGACGACGCCTGGGAGACGGGAAGGTACGTGAAGGTCCAGCTCTACCCGATCCGGCTGAGCGTGGACCTCTGGCGGCAGTACGTCGTCAAGTTCGACGGGGAGAAGAACGAGGTGGTCGTGGTGATAAACGAGATCGTGAACACCTCGCAGACGCCGTACCTCGGCACGGCCCCCAAGACGAACAGGGTGGGCCGCTGCCGGGTGAAGGGGAGGATGCTCGAGACGCACGGCAGGCCGTCGGTGGTGGATATCATGAGCGGGCCGCAGTTCGGATTCATCAGGAGGGGGGATATGGTGGAGGTGGAGTTCCTTCCCTGGCACCGCACGTGGAGCCACAGCTTCGTCCTCGGCTTCATCCTCTCCGCCGTTGTCTGGGTGCTCGCCTCGCTCGCCGCCGGCTGGGAGAGGGGATGGCTCTACGGGCTTGTCGCCTTCCTCGGCTACTCGATACACATCACGGAGGACCTCACCGGGCACATGGGCGGCAGCCTCCTCTGGCCCTTCCAGAAGGACCGCACGAACGGCCTATGCCTCTTCAAGGCGAGCAACCCACACGCCAACTTCTCGGTCGACTACCTCGCGGTGACGGCCCTCATCTTCAACTTGAACCGCTTCGCGCCGAAGCCGTTCTTCTCCCTGGGGGCCTGGGAGTACATCCTCTACGTCATCGTCATTCCGCTCGTCGTCTACGGTCTGATCGTGAAGCTCTTCG
>CALLYX010000269.1 GCA_937858775.1 uncultured bacterium
TGCTAGAAGATATCGCGGCCCGGCCCCAAATCACCGATGCCTGGCGGCGAGCCGGTTGAAGAAATAGACGATGACCGGCAGGGAGACGGCGAACGTGCACAGGTCGGCCAGCGGCTGGGCTATCTGCACCCCGAGGAATCCGATCCCCCGCGGCAGAAGCAGGATCAGCGGCAGGAAAAACGTGCCCTGACGCGCCGTCGAAAGAAGCGTGGCCGTCCACGATTTTCCGATGGATTGGAAGGTCATGTTGCACATGACCCCCAGCGGGACCAGCGGCATGACAAGCGCCTGCGCGCGGATCGCCAGGGCGCCGATGGCGACCACCGCCTCGTCGTCGCTGATAAAGAGCGCCATCAGCGCGGGGGCCAGCGCGAATCCGGCCACGGCGCAAAGCGTCATCACGGCGGAGGAGATCTTCAATGTGTGGATGAATGCCGCCCTTACACGGGCGATTTTGAGGGCGCCGAAGTTGTAGCCGGCGACGGGCTGAAAGCCCTGCCCGATGCCGATGACGATGACGTAGACGAACATGAACAGCTTGCCGACGATCGTCATGCCGGCGACGGCGGCGTCTCCATAGGCGGAGGCGGTGACGTTGAGCGTGACGGAGGCGAGGCCGGCCAGGCCCTGCCTGCAAAACGACGGCAGGCCGTTGTTGAGGATCTGGAGGTAGACGCCGGGGCTGAGCGACACGTTGCGCGGCGAAAGGGGGCTTATCGTCCGCCCGCGCAGAAAGGCCGACAGCAGGATAGAAAAACTGACGCATTGGCTGAGCGCCGTCGCCATCGCGGCGCCGGCGATGCCCATGCCGAGGGAGAAGATGAAGACGGGATCCAGGGCGCAGTTGAGCACCCCCCCGGCCATCAGCCCGACCATCGCCAGGCGCGCCTTCCCCTCCGCCCGCAATACATTGTTGAGGACGAAGGAGGCGCACATCACCGGGGCCGCCAACAGGATATACCGCGCGTAGGCGGACGCGTGGGGCAGGATCGTCTCCGTGGCCCCGAGCGCCCGCATCAGGCCGTCGAGGAGGAGCGTGCCGCAGACCGTCAGCGCCGAACCGCATACGATCGCGGCGAGAAGGGCGCTCGAGGCGAAACGGCCGGCCCGCAGCGGTTGGTGGGCGCCGAGCAGGCGCGATATGCAACTCCCGGCGCCCATGCCGATGGTAAACCCGATCGCCTGTATGATCGCCATCAGGGAGAGGACGATGCCGACCGCGGCGGCCGCGCTGGTGCCCAGCTTGGCGACGAAGAAGGTGTCGGCCATGTTATAGACCGCCGACACCAGCATGCTGATCACGGTCGGGATCGCCAGCGATACCACGAGACGGCCGACGGGTTCGCTGGTCATCCGCTGGTATTCTGAAACGCCCGCTTCCATTGGAGGGTGAAAGTGTGCCGCTTTTGAACGGTCCTGGCAACGCCTATTTGCGGCTCGAAACGCCGCGGCGCGCCGCGACGGCATCGCGCGGGGGGCCCCATCCCCGGCCGCCGAGCGCGTCGGCGAGGCGCAGGAAATCCTGGAGGTCGAGGCGCTCGGCGCGCATGGAGGGGTCGACGCCTGCTGCGGCGAGGATTTCGGCTAGGCGCCCCTGCGCCGGATGGCGCGCCATAGCGCGCCTGAGGATCGAGGAAACCGACTTCCGCTTCTGCGAAAAGAGGAGGCGCACGAGGGAGAGGCAATCCTCCTCCCGCCCGGGCGGGAAGACGGGGGCCATGGACGGGGTGAAGACCACGACCGAGGATTCGACGGCCGGCCTAGGATAGAATGCCCCGGGCGCGATCGTGAACGCCTCCTCGACGTCGGCGCGGCAGCGGCAGAGCGCCGTGAACCCGCCGTATCCCCTACCGCCCGGGTGGGCGGTGAGCCTGCGCGCGAGCTCCCTCTGGACGGTGAGGACCATGCGCGTCCACCGGCGCGAAAAGGCCATGAGCCTGGCGATCAGCGGCCCGCTTATCGAGTATGGTATGTTCGAGACGACCGCAGCGCGACGCCCCCCATCCTCCAGCCGCTCGAAGATCCCCCCGAGGTCGACTTCGAGCGCGTCCCCGTGGATAAGCTCGAACGACGCGGCGCCGGCATGGCGGCCGCGCAACCACCCGGCCAGGCGGTGGTCGCTCTCGACGGCGACCACGCGCCCGGCCGAGGCGAGAAGCGCCCCGGTGAGCGCGCCCAGGCCGGGACCGATCTCCAGGACGGCGTCGCGCGGCGTGAGGGCGGCGAGGGCGGCGATCCTCTCGGCGACCTCCCCGCGCACGAGGAACGACTGCCCCCTCTTTTTGCTCGGCGTGACGCCGAGGGAGGCCAGGGTCGATTTCGTCGGGATCCGGCTCATGGCCCCCCGGGCCCGGCGTCCTTCATTGAGAGGAACCTCGTTTCTCGGCGTCCAAGCGGTCCGGCGCGCCTGGAACCCGGCATCGCCCGGGTTCCCCCCGGGCCCCCCTCGGGATGGGGCGGGGAGGGAATGGCGCCTAGCGCGCGCGGCCGGCGCACAACCTCGCGGCGAGCAGCATCGCCTCGGCCATACTGCCGGGATCGGCGATTCCCCTGCCGGCGATGTCGAACGCCGTCCCGTGGTCGGGCGAGGTCTTGACGATGGGAAGGCCGAGCGTCACGTTGACCCCCCGGTCGAACGCGAGCATCTTCAGGGGGATCAGGCCCTGGTCGTGGTACATGGCGACGACTATGTCGAAACCGGCGCGCGAGGCAGGGACGAAAAGAGTGTCCGAGGGAAACGGCCCGCGCGCGTCTATCCCCTCCCGGGCGGCGTCCCGTACGGCCGGGGATATCGCCTCGATCTCCTCCCGCCCGAACGCCCCCGCCTCCCCCGCGTGCGGGTTCAGGCCGCAGACGGCGACCCTGGGCCTCCGGACGCCCATCCGGCGCGAGGCCGCGTGCGCGAGGCGGATCGCGCGCAGGACCGAGCGGCGGGTGACGAGCCGGCTCACGCCGGAGATGGCGACGTGGATCGTCACGAGGACGACGCTCAGGCCCCGCCCCGTGAGCATCATGGCGTGTTCCCGAGCGCCGGTGAGCCGGGCCAAATAGTCGGTGTGCCCCTGGAAGCGGTACCCGGCGAGGTGGATCGCCTCCTTGCAGATCGGGGCGGTGACTAAGCCGTCCGCCCGGCCGTCGAGCGCGGCCCTGGCGGCGAAGCGGACGTAAGCCATGGCGGCGGCCCCGTACTCCGCGCGGACGACGCCCCAGCGGTGCCGACGGATAGGCTTCCACGGGTTGACGACGGGGACCGCGCCGGCGGCCAGAGGGGGTTGGGCAATGCCCGGCGCCTCCGCGAACGTGACGCGGGCGCGGAGGAGGTCCGCGCACTTCCGAAGAACCGATATGTCGCCGACTACTACCGGGCGGCAGGCGCGGCGCACGGCGGGCATCGACGACACCCTCACGGCCACCTCCGGCCCTATCCCGCCGGGGTCCCCCATCGTCACCGCAATGACCGGCCCCCTTCTCGCCGCGCGCATGCTCATCTCACCTCACCATCGAGATATAGGCCTTCCTCCTGAGGCGGGCGAGCCACTCCTCCCGCTTCACCGCGGCCTTCTCCCGGACGAGCTTCTCCTCGATCGACTTGTACACCTCCGTCAGCGGCTTCACGGCGGCCGGCCTCTTCTCGTGGAGCATCAGGATATGGTAGCCGAGCGTCGACCTGACGATCCCGCTGTGCTCGCCCGGGGCGAGGGCGAACGCCGCGTCCTCGAGATCCTTGTTCCAATGCCCGCGGCCTATGAACCCCCAGTCGCCGCCCTTCCCGGCGTACGGGCAGCGCGAGTATTTCCCCGCCAGCTCGGCGAACGGCTCCCCCGCCTCGAGCCGCGAGAGCACCTCCCTGGCGAGCCGCCCCGCCTCGCCCGGCTTCTCCGGGGAATCCTTGATCCAGATCTGGCTCACGTGGATCTTCTCGCCCTCCGTGAACTCGGACGGGCGGCCCTCGTAGTACGCCTTGACCTCAGCTGGGGAGACCCCGCACCGCGCCAGCACCTCCTTTATGTAGATCGCCCGCACAAGCGTCCGCGACTCCTCGCGGGCGCGGTACGACTCCATTGTGAACCCCTGCCGCGCGAGGCTCCTCTGGAACTCCTCCTCGGTCGGGAACTTGGCCTTCACGCCGGCGATCGACTGCTCGACCTCCTTGGCGAACTCCTCGCCCATCCGCTCCCTGAGCTTGAGCCGCTTCGCCTCTTGCAGGATGAGCCTCTCCTCGACGAGATGCGTGAGGACGTCGCGCCGGGCCTTCTGCAGCATCGTGAAGAGCTCGGCGCCCGAGTAGATCTGTTCGTACTGCTCGAAGACGGGGGCGAGGATTTTCTCGATCTCGGAGTAGGTGATGATCTCGTCGTTGACGACGGCGACGATCTGCTCCTTGATTTCGGCGCGCGCCCGCTGGGGGGCGGCCGACACGAGCGCGGCGAGGAGCGCGCGGGCGGCGAAGGCGGCCGTCCCGCGGAGGCATCCGGTGGCGGCGCGCGCATGGCGCCCTCGCCCGTGTCGGGGCGGGCGCGAGGCAGGGGCGGCGGGATTCACCTGGCGGAACGGCGCCTACTTCTTGCCTTGCGAATTCTTGACTATGATCAGAACCAGAAGGATCAGTGCGAAGACTATTGCAACCGCGTACTGCTGCATTGCCCCCCCCTTTCCGGGAACGGCGCAACCGCCCCCCGCTGTGCGCCGATATTATACCGCGTCGCGGAGGAGGGGCAAAAGCGAAAAGGCGGCATCCGGGGCGGAATGCTTTGACATACGCCGAAAAAGCGCGTATATTCGTGTGGACGGCCCCTGTCATGCTCGTACAGGGCACGGTTTACAGCCCAACAGTCGACCGCGGGAATCCCGGCGCGGGGGGAAGTAATCGGCCGTACGGTCGAACGCGGAACCCCGACACGGATACCCACTCTGTACCCGAAGGGCTGTGCAAACGGCCCCGCCCTTACGGCATCGCGGCGGGGGCCGTGCCCCCCGGCGCCGCCGTCCCGGCGGCGGGCGGGATCGGTTCGGGCCCGCGAGCGGCGAGCTCGCGGTAACGGCCGAGATGCTCCCCGCCTCCAACGGCATCCCCGAGCTTTCCCTTGAGCAGCAGGCCGAGCGCCAGATGCGCCTCGGCGTACCCGGGAGACGCCTCGATGGCCTTCTCATACTCCTCGCGCGCCTTGTCGATCGCGCCGAGCTCCTCGTAGAGCCGTCCGAGCGCGTAATGCCCGCGGTGGTACGCCGGGAGAAAGCGGAGCGCCAGCTTGAACTCGCGGAGCGCGGCGCTCCTCATCCCCCTCTTCTGGTATATCAGCCCCAGGTTGTAGCGCGCGTAACCGTGCTCGGGATCGATCCGGATCGTCTTCCGGTACTCCTCCACGGCCGCGTCGAGCTCGTTGCGCTCGTGATGGAAGACGGCGAGATTGTAACGGAGGGTGGCGTTGCCCGGGTTCCTCTCCGCGAGGGCCCGGTACTCTCCCATCAGGCCCGTCCCGTTCCGGAGCGCGGCCGCGAGCTCCTTCCTGAGCTCCTCCGCCTCGCCCGGGGAGACGCCGTCCGAGGCGAGGGCTTTCCGGTAGAGGTAGATCGCCTTCCCGGGGCTCCCGAGGGGCCCGCGGTAGAGCGCGGCCAGTCTTTTCATGGATTCCCTGTCATCGGGCCTCAGGCGGAGGGCGTCTTCGAACTTCGCCGCCGCGTCGGCGTGCGCCCCGCCGCGCGCGAGATCGCCCCCCCAGGAGGCGTAGGTTTCAGCGAGCTCGCCCTTGAGCGGCAGCGACTCGTCCGCCCCCATGGCGGTCGTGAAGCTCCGGACCGCCCCTGGATAATCCCCGAGCCCGCGCTGGGCGCGCCCGAGATGGACGAGCGCCTGCGTCCTCGACGGATCGATGGAAAGGGCTTCGTCGAAGTTCTTCTTGGCGCTCTCGAAGTCGGCGTTGTCCAGATAGAAGAGTCCCAGGCCGACATGGGCGTCCGCGAGAGGCCCGGCCGCGGCCAGCGACGGGTCGATCCCCCGGGCCTCCCTGAGATACCTTACGGCGCTGTGATAGCTCTTCTTCCTGAGCATCAGAATGCCGAGCTGGTAGGCCGCGTCGGCCAGCGCCGGGTCGAGCTCGAACGCCTTGCGCAGCTCCTGCTCGGCGCCCGCGGCGTCGCCGCCGTGAAGGCACACCATGCCCAGGTTGAATCGCGCAATGGCGTTGTCGGGCTGCGAGTCGAGCACCTTCCGGTAGTGCACGGCGCTCTTGGCCGCCTGAAAACCAGGGCCGTAGCGCACGCCGTTCGCGTACTCGTAGCATACCGCAAGATTGTAATGGACCGGGACGCTGTTCCCCCCGAGCAGCAGCGCCTTTTCGAACGAGGCGATCGCCTCCGCCTGCTTCCCCTGCCGCATGAAGATCACGCCGCGGTTGAAGAGCGCGGGGAGGCTTCCGGGGTCTATCTCGAGCACCCGGGCGAACGCCTCCTGCGCCTCGTCGAGCTCGCCCATCTCCGCACAGACGATCCCGAGGTTCAGCGGCGCCGCCGGGTCGGATCGCCTGAGGGCCGCCGCCGCCCGGAACTGCTCCGCCGATTTCCCAAGGTCCCCGTCCGCCCGGTATTGCACCCCGAGCCGGAAGTGGGATTCCGCCGACAGGGGGTCCGCCGCCTGGGCGCCGGCGGCCTGCTCTACGCCCTGGGCTGCCTGCTCATGATGGGCGTGATGACTATGTTCGTGTGTGTTGTCGGCCATGGCCATCTCCTGCTGGGCGATCTGCATGCGCTGGCGCATGCCGGCGCGCAGCGATCGCAGCCGGACGGGATCCGACGCGAGCGCGGCGCCGAGGAACTCCCTCCCCCCGCGCGTGCGGCTCACGCAGAGGACCTTCAGCGCGGAAGGGGCGGGGGCGGACGGCGCGGCCTCGGGACGGAGGGAGGCAACCGGCGCGCCCCCCGGCGCGCGCCCCCGGCCGTGCAGGGGCGTGGCGCCGGTGGCCGCGTCCATGCCCCCGCCCGGCGCGTGGGCGGCGCGCAACGCGGCGGCCAGGAATACGACGACCGCGGCGCCCATCCTGAACGGCATCGCCGGGATCCCCCCGGCCGCCTCGGTCATATCCACAACTTCCTCAGCGCGATGTCGGCGAGAAGGAAGGCGAAGGCGAGCGGGAAGAGGTAGCGGGCCAGGCTCGCGCGCGACGGCGCCTTCTCCGAGGCGAATGCGCGCGCGTCCAGGACCGGGTTGACCTCCCCCCCCCCGGCGCGCGCGATCGCGGCGAGAAGGGCTTCGTTCGGATCCGTCGCCGACTCCGCCGTCCGGGCGGGCTTCGCCGAGGCGCGGCGCAGAAGGCCGACCTCCTTCCGCCCCGCCACCTTCCCCCCCTCCACTTTCTCGACCGTCACCGAGTCGAGCGAGGGCGGGAGGCCGCGCACCTCCGCCGCCCAGGTGTCAGGCGAGACCCGGTGGAGCGCCACGGCCTTCACCCCCCCGGCGGCGGCCCCCGGGACGATCCTGAACGACACCCCCTCCCCCACCGGGTCGAACGACCGGAGCTCGAGCGTGCCGCGCCCATCCTCGCTCCTCGCCCGGACGATGTAGGCGTCGCGGGGGCGCTCGCGCATCGCCCAGCGCACGACCTGCGCCCAGAACTTGCCGAATATCCTCGACCCGACCATTCCCCCCGACCAGCGCCCCTCCGCGTCCGAGGTCCAGGCGACCGTCTTCCCGAGGCCGGCGCGCCACGAGGCAAGGAGCGGGTCCTTGAGGCCGCGGATGTCGGTGTAGAGCGCCACGTCGGCACCGCGCTTGGCCGCGGTGACCATGTACCCCTCCAGCGCCGGGAGCTGCTCACGGCGGATCCCTTTCAGGATCGCGCTCTTCTCGCCGAATTTCGGCACGAACGTCGTCTCGAGAAAGCCGGACTTGTCGAGCACCTTCCGCGTGTCGGCGAGGACGATCATCGGTAGGGTGCCGGCGTCCTTGACCTGGTAATACTCGCCCCCGGTCCCCACGGCGATCGCGCGGAGGAAGTCGCTGTACGACCCCCAGAAGAGCGATCCGATCCCGATGGTGGACACGGTGATCCCGCGCCCGGCGCACTCGGCGATCAGGCCGCGGTAGTCGAACCGTTTCAGGTCCTTCGTCTCGCCGTCCGTGATGACGATGACGTGCTTGACCTTGCAATCGGAAGCCGACATCTGCCGGAGCGCCTCCGCCATCGGCCGCCCCATCGCCGTGTCCCCGCCCGGCTGGATCCTCCGGATGAGGTCGATGATCGAGAGGCGGTCGTTCCCGACAGGCCCGAGCGGGACGAGAACGCGGTAGTCGTAGTCGAACGGGATGATCCCGACCATGTCGTTCGGCTGGAGCTGGCTCACAAGCGCCTCAGCCGACGCCCGCGCGGCCACGATCTTCTTGGCCGGCTGGCCCATGCTCCCCGACTTGTCTATGATGAGGATGACGCAGAGGCGCACGCTCTTCTCCTTCTCGAACGGCACCCTCTTCTCCATCGTCACCGGAAGCACCTCCTCGACCGGCGTCCCGGCGTACCCGCCCCGCCCGAAGCTCCCCTCCCCCGGGAGCATGACGAGCCCGCCGCCGTAGTCGCGGACGTAGCGCGCGATGAGCCTCATCCCCCCGTCACCGAGGGAGGATGGCGGGACGTTGCAGAGAACGACGCAGTCGTAGGCGAGGAGGCCGTCCATCGAGGATGGGACGATCTCGGGTCCGCCCACGCGCGTCTCGATCTCCTTCGACGCCAGCGCCTCGGAGAGGAACCTCATCCCCTCGGGGCTCCCGCTCACGCAGAGGATCTTCGGCCGGTCGATGACCATGAGCGGCGAGGAGATCGACTCCGGCGCGCCGGGTTTTCCGCCGGGGCCGAACGCGGTCAGCGTCGCGGTGATCCGGCGCGTCCCGGGGGCGGGGACCCCGTACGGCAGTTCGAAGGCGTTCGTCCCGGGCTGAAGCGTCACCGGCCACTCCTTGATGATCTTCTCCCCGTCGCGGAGCTCGAGCGAACCCTCCGCCGCCCCCCCGCCCCGGCGCTCCGCGATGACCCGCACGATGAACTTCTCGGAGACGTTGACCTCCTCCGGAATGTCCAGCCGGGAAAGGATCGTGCGCCCCTCCCGCGGCCGCGCCGGCGGCGCGATGCAATCGATCCGGATACCGTCCCGCCGCGCCCGCCCCGCCGCCGCCACGGCGTCGCCGGAGTTTTCATTCCCGTCGCTTAGGATGACGAGACGCCTCGCCCCACCGGGGGGGAAGGCGAGGCAGGCGGAGTTGATCGCGGAGGAGATGTCGGTGGCGTCGGCGGCGAGGGACGACGAAAAGGCATCCTGCGGGAGAACGCTGGAGAGGCCGCTCTTCATCTCGCTTCCGCGGGCAAAGAGGACGACTCCCTTCTCCGCCGCGGCGCCCGCCGCATCGAGGATCTCCCGCGCCCGCGCCTCGGCCCACGCCCGCCCCTCCCGGCCCATGCTCTCCGAGACGTCCACCGCGGCGATGACGGAGGAGGGGCGCGGCGCCTCGGTCTCCCGGGAGAGGCCCGCGAGCAGCAGGATGCAGGCGGTGAACGCCGCCGTGCGCGCGAGGAGGGCGGCGAGAACGCGGACGGGGCGGCCGCGGCGCATGGCGAAGGCGCCCATCGCCCAGAGGGCTGCGACGAGCCGGAGCCATGCGAGGTGCTCCGGCCGCCCGAAGCAGAGCCCGTGGCGCGCGGCGAAGCGTATCGTCAATGAGGCGATGTCCATAGCGCTGTTCCCTGCCGCGTACCGCGCCTCATGGCGGACAGGCGATTCACGGTTTCCCGTCTATACGTGCGACTTATCCACTTATCCACACCGTAGCGCAGACTTAAGTCTGCGCTACGGTGTGGATAAGTGCGGATAAATGCGGATAAGTGTGGATAGGCACGGATAACTCACCCCTGCTCACTCTCTTGCGGAACCGGCGGGGCGGTTGCGCGCCGCCCCGCGCTGTAGAAGAACCAGTCCGCCAGCATCAACGCGGCCGCCGCGAGAAGGAAGATCGCGCCCTTGTCGCGAGGGGGCGGCGGCGGAACGCTCACGGAGGCGACCTCCTCGACCGCCGCACGATCCCCCGTCCCATCCCCGCCCCTCAGGTCCGACTCGGCCCTGCTCAGCAGATTAGCGGCGAACGACCGGCTCACCCCGCCGCCCGCCAGGAGATAACGGCCCGCGTACTCCGTTTCGCCGAAGACCAGCGGTTCGCCCGGGGCCGCGGAGACCGCGTGCTCCCTTCCTCTGGGGTCGATGACCTTGCATGAGACGCCCTCCCCATCTGCGGCGCCTTCCTCCGGCAGAAGAGTCTCGTAGGCCTCGCCGGTCTTCACCTGGGAGCGTTCGTCCGTGCCGAGCCATTTGAACGTGTTGAGGAGAAGTACAAGGGCGGGCAGCGATTCGGGTTTCCGGTAGTCGATCGCGGCCGCGTCGTAGCCCATGACAACGACCTTGCGGCCGTTGAGGCGGCCGCAAAGGACGAGCGGTATATCCCCCTCCCTCGTAGCGCTGATGACGACCGGCGAGGCCCACGGCGGGAGCGAGAGGACGCGCGCCCCGCCGGGGGAGACGTTGTTCAGCCCGCGGAGGTTCTCGCCGACCGGGTGCCCCTCGTCCCAGTTGAGGAACTCCAGCCCAGTCACCCACTCGCCCTTTACCGGGACAAGGGCGCTGCGGGGCGGGGGGCAGATGAGAAGGAGGTTCGCCGCCGGGGGGCGCCCAGGCTCGCAACGGTGGAACACCGCCGTATGGAACCGTGCCATGTCGGTCGAAGCGTACTTTTCCGGGCCGAGGACTGCGAGCTCCAGGTGCGGGATCGCCGCGGCGAGCTCTTTGAACGCCTTGGCGCATGCCGTATCGCGCGTGAAGAGGACGATCCGCTCCGTGCGCCTGCCCGTCATCACCGCCCAGGCGCGGTTGTCCGCAGGGAGCGCGTCGGGCGGATCGAGAACGATCTCAACCACCCCCTCCGGGAGCGTCTCGCCGACGGAGGTCGTGAACGACCCGCCAGGCGGCAGGACGACCGGCCTCGAGGAGATCTCCTTCCCGCCCGCGCGCGCAGCCAGCGTCCCGGCGTACCGCTCCGCCGAGAGGTTCTCGACGGTCACGTACGCGGAGGCGGTCTGCCGGGGGGAGAAAAGGTCCGTGTAGACCGCGAGCGAGGTGATCGCGGCGTTCCCCTTCGGCGAGCCGACGCGCTCGACCCGGATCGCCCCCCCGGCGCCCTCCCCCCCAAGCCCGAGCGACTCCGGGCTCCGGTCGGTAAAGACATGGAGATACGTCTCCTCCTTCGCACCGCCGGGGGCGCGCCGGCGCCTCTCCCCCTCGCGCAACAGCGCCATCCCCATCCCGAGCGCGGGCGCCATCGCGTCGGGGATGTCGGCGGGGCCTATCCCCCTGAGGATCGCCTCTATCCGTCCCGCGGACGTCTCCCCGGAGGCGAGCACCTCCGGCTTCACCCCCGCCGCGATGAGCGTCGCGCGGTCCCGCTCTCCCAGGCGGCGGGCGACTATTGCAGCGCGGTCCAGCGCAAGGTCCCACCGCCTCCTCGAGCCCTCGATCGCCTGCATGCTTGCGGAACGGTCCATCACCATGACGAAATGGCGGCGGCGGCCGGGGCCGGCGGCCCCGTGCCGATACGGCCGGCAGGCGGCGGCGGCCAGTGAAAGAAGAATCGCGAGTTGCACCCAGAAGAGGAGGTCGGCGCGGAAGAGGCTGCTGCGGACGACGCTCTCCTTCAGGACGCGCCATGGGATGATGCTGGATATCTCGATGCGCCGCTTCTTCCGGCTGCGCCGGTAGATCCAGATGAGCGCCGGAACGGACACGAGCCAGGCGATCCCTGCGGGATTCAGGAGACCCATGGGCGCCCTACCGCCTTTCGGAACGACGGATGAAAAGCTCGGATGCCGAAGGCCCGCCGCGCGGGGGCGGATGCCGGCATACGCGATTCCCCGCCGGATATCCGCCTGCCGCCGGTCGTCACTTGATGATCCCTATCTTCGGCAGTTCGCGCAGAACGAACGATTCGAACTCCATGTCCGTAAGCGCCAGGGCGTAGATGATCCGGTTCGCCCGGCAGAAGTTCCTGAGATCCTCGATATGGCCCTCGATGGCGTCGGCGTACTTCCTCCGGACCGACGGGGTGACGGAGATCGTCCTCCGCTCGCTCGTCTCCACGTCCACCACCTCCGCGGAGGAGATCCCCTTGAACGGGTCCATCTCCCTCGGCCCCAGCACCTGGATCACCTTCACGTCGTAGTTGAGGTAGCGCAGGAGGTTGAGGCCCCGCCGCCTCTCCGCCGGTTCGAAGAGGAAATCCGAGAGCAATATGAAGACACCCCGGCGCCCGCGCGTGAGGCTCGTGTAGCGCTGGAGGTAGCCGACAAAGTCGGTGCCCCCGCCCGGCGATATGCCGAAGAGGTAGTCGCTGATCGGGAAGATGCCGCTCCTCTTAGAGAAGAACGGCGGCCCGTTCAGGAACGAGGTGTCCGACAGCTTCTCCGAGGTCTCGAGGTCGGAAAAGGCGGCCACCTTCACGCTTGAGTGCGTGGAGAGGCCCACATAGCAGAGGGCGAGGGCGAGCCTGCGCGCGTAGTCGAACTTCCCGTCCCCCTCGGGGTAGAGCATCGACTTCGACGCGTCGAGCAGGACGTGCGTCGAGAAGTCGATATCCTCCTTGAACGTCTTGAGGTAGAGCCGCTCGGTGCGTCCGTAGATATTCCAGTCGATGTGCCGGATCTCGTCGCCGGGTAGGTACTTCCGGTAGTCGGCGAACTCGATGCTCGTGCCGCTGATGTTGGCGAGACGGTCCCCCTTCCGGGCGGAGCGGAACTCCTTGAGCCCCCGGATGGCCATGGCCTCCAGCCGCCGCAGGAACTCCGCAGTAAACACCTTAGTGAGCATGGCGAATAGCCGCCCCCCCGGCGCTTGGCCTGGTCCACCCCGCAGGTGGGCCTTCGGGTCCGCCTACGAGGCGGACCGGTAATCAGGCTCGGCGGGGGGCGCGGACATCTTCCCGGATGCGGCGCATGATGTCGCGGGGGGTGACCTTGTCCGCCTCCGCCTCGAAGTTGAGCACGATACGGTGGTTCAGGGCCGGGGCCAGCACCCGGTCCACGTCCTCGTAGCTCACGTTGGCCCTTCCGTCGAGGAGCGCGGCGACCTTGGCGCCGAGAACCAGCGCCTGCGCCCCGCGCGGGGACGAACCGTAGCTCACGTACCTGTCCACCAGGCGGGCGTCCGCTTCCCCCGCCCGCTTCCTGTCGGGCCGCGTGGCGGTGACGATCTCAACTATGTACTGCTCGACCTCCGCGGAGATCAGCACCTCCCGCACGAGCTTCTGCATCTCGAAGATCTCCGACGCGGCCGACGCCGGATCAAAGGCGGGCTTGACCTCGCCCCGGGCGGCGGCTGTCGTGCGCTTGAGGATTTCCCGGAGCTCGCCGCTCGTCGGGTAGTCGATGAAGATCTTCAGGAAGAACCTGTCGACCTGCGCCTCGGGAAGCGGATATGTCCCCTCCATCTCTATCGGGTTCTGCGTGGCGAGGACGAAGAACGGCTCGGCCAGGGGGCGGGTGACCCCGCCCGCGCTCACCTGCCGTTCCTCCATCGCCTCGAGAAGCGCGGACTGCGTGCGAGGGGTGGCGCGGTTTATCTCGTCGGCGAGGAGGATGTTCGTGAAGATGGGGCCGGGGGAGAACTCAAACCTCTTTGTCCCGCGCTCCCCCTCGACGACCAACTGGGTGCCGATGATGTCGGCCGGCATCAGGTCGGGGGTGAATTGGATCCGCTTGAAGTCGAAGCCGAGGGCGCGGCTCAACGATTTGACGAGGAGCGTCTTGCCGAGGCCCGGGACGCCCTCGAGGAGGACATGGCCGCGCGCGAAGAAGCAGATCAGGACCTGTTCGACGATATCGGCCTGCCCCACGATGACACGGCCGATCTCGTCGCGCAGGAGGCGGAACATGTCGCGGAACTGCTCTATCGAATCCTTGCCCGAGAACCTGTGCGATCCCATCGCCGTACTCCTCCGTTGTGACGGAATATGTTCCAGCCGCGGGGATCAATGACGAACCCCGTCGGCGCCGGGCCCCTCCCCAGGACGGCCCCGCATCATTCCCCCCCCGTATTGAGCCGCTTTATGATCTCCTGGTAGCCGGGGGGAACGGGGGCCTGCCGCACCGCGTCCTCCTCCGCCTGCTCGCCGGAGAGGCGCGCCCCCCGCTCGATTCCCCTCTCGGGGGCTTGCTCCCCGTCCTCCCCTCCGCCTTCCGACGGCGAGAGCGTAAGCCGCTTCGATGCGCGTCCCTTCGTGTCCTCGTCGCCCTTCAGCTTGATATAGACGCGCCCCGCGCCCGGGGTGGGTGGCGCGGCCTGTTCCTCGGAGAGCCGCTGGTCGGAGAGCGTTCCGCCGGGGACGGGTTTCCCTTCCCCGGAACCCGGCGCTATCTCCCCCGTCTGCGCCTCCGGGGGCTGACCGGACGCGCCGGCGCCGGCGGACGGCCCTTTGCCGTCCTCCGTTTCCGAACGGGCCCCGTCCGCCTGCCCGCCTTTTCCCTCTCCGCCTTTTTCTCCGCCGGACGACGCCTGCGGCGGCGCGAGCGACGCTCCGCCCTCCCGCTTTTCGCGGCTCCCGCCCCGCCGGCTGGAGGGCCGCGATCCGACGCCCGCGGATTCCGATCCTTTCGCGGGTGCGCCTCGCTCTACGGACTCCCCGCCGCCGGCCCCTTTCTCCGCGCCTCCAGGCGGCCCGCCCGTCTCCTCCTTCTTCCCCTCCAGGCCGGAGGAGATATCCCCAGCCGCCGATCCCGACGGCCCGCCGGCCCCCGTGTCTTTTCCGGGAGAAACCGGCCTTGTCACGCTCCCGGCCGCGGAGGCGCCGGGTTCCTCCTTCTGCTTCTCCGATCGGATCTGTCCCCCCGCGTTTTCTTTCCCGCGGCCTGCGCCGCCGGCGGCCTTTTCCGCGCCCGTCCCGGCGCCGTCCGCGCCGCTCACCGCTTTCCCGGCGCCCGCCTTCCCGCCCGCTTCCTTCCCCGCGGAGCCAAGACCCGTCCCATCGACGGCCCCCGACTTCCTATCGCCCTTCCCCCCGCACGCAGCCGTCGCCGCGCCCGTCCCTGCGCCGTCCGCGCCGCTCACCCCT
>CALLYX010000270.1 GCA_937858775.1 uncultured bacterium
CTCTTCCGCGCCCTTCCCCTTCCCGTATTACTACCTAAGATGGGTGGAGGCCGGCGCCCCGGCCCCTCCGGGCGAGGATCCACGCGAGGCGCGCCACGGCGAGGGCCACTATCGGCAGCAGGTACCAGCCGAATCGCGCCTTGCCCAGGGCGCCCATGGCGGAGGCGATCGAGGATCCGGAAAAGCGCGCCCAGAGGATGAGGTTGTAGTAGTATGTCACGGGCCTGAAATCCGTGTTGAGGCGCGCCCCGCGCCGCGCCTCGAGCGCCCCCCGCGTGAAACCCACCCGCTCCGGCAGCCACCACGAGAGGAGATGATCCGGGCTGAAGGCCGCCGTCTCGACGCGGCGGCCCTCCCAGCGCCGCCCAAGTACGCCGAGGTCCGACGTGACCGCCCCGGGGTCGCTCGAGGCGAAGAACCAATTCTCCTCCCCGGGGGCGACAACCACGTGGGGAAAGACGGCCCGGATCGTCGCGTAGACGGAGCCGGCGTAGTCGCCGACTTCCCCGCCGTAGTAATCCGCCGGGGCGCTCAGCCGGGCGGCCAGCACGCCCCCGGGGGCGAGGATCGCGCGCGCCTCGCGGTAGAACTCGAGCGTGTAGAAGCGGTTCAGCATGGCGGTGGACGGATCCGGAACGGCTACGATCGCCATGTCGAACCGGTCGGACGTCCGCTTGACGTAGCGCCTCCCGTCTCCGAAACGGACACGGACCGCCGGGTCACGAAGGGCGCGGGCCGCATCGGGGTCGAGGCGAGGTTCGGTGACGCCTATCAGGGCCGGGTCGAGCTCCACGCACGTCACCGAGGCGGGGCGGTGGGCCAATATCGCCTGGAGCATCCCCCCCATTCCCCCCCCCACGAGGAGCACGCGCCGCGGGGCGGGATGCTCGGTCATGATCATGTGCGCCGCCTGCGCCGCACCGTACGGGTCCGGGAAGGAGAAGTAGTACTGGCCGCTGCCGAAGACGTCGTACTGCCCCGCGCGCCTTCCCAGCGCGATGTTCTCGTAGCGGGAATCCACCGAGGCGACGAGCGGGACGCCGGGGCTCAGGGCCTCCCACCGGCGCTCCACGCTCCACCGCTCCGCCCTCCCGGCGGCGCCGCACACGAGCGCGGCGGCCCAGGCGGCGGTCGACGCGGCCAAGCCGGGCGACATGATCATGATCGGCGAGGGCACCTACAACGAGGCGGTCGACGTCGAGACCGACCGCCTCACCATCCGGGGTGCAGATCGCAACACGACGATCCTCGACGGCCAGTTCAAGCTGGAGAACGGCATCCGGGTGCTGTCGGCCAAGGGCGTCGCCGTCGAAAACCTGACCGCACGCAACTACACGACCAACGGGTTCTTCTGGACCGGCGTCGACGGCTACCGGGGCAGCTACCTCACCGCCTACCGCAACGGCGACTACGGCATCTACGCCTTCGACTCGGTCAACGGGTTGCTCGAGCACAGCTACGGGTCGGGCAGCCCCGATGCCGGCGTGTACATCGGGCAGTGCTACCCGTGCAACGCGGTGATCGACGACTTCGTCTCCGAGAACAACGGGCTCGGGTATTCGGGCACCAACTCCGGGGGCAACCTGGCGGTCATCAACTCGGTCTTCCGCAACAACCGGGCCGGTGTCGTGCCCAACTCGGGCAGCTACGAGCTGTGCTACCCCGAGCGGGAGACCTCGGTGGTCGGCAATCTGGTGTACTCGAACAACAACGGCGACACCCCGGCCATCGACGTGGCGCTGCTGGCGATGGGCAACGGCATCGTCGTCCCGGGCGGGGTGCGCAACACGATCGAACGCAACCGGGTGTGGGACCACACACGCACCGGCATCGGGCTGGTGCCGTTCCTCGAGGAGGACGCCAACGACAACATGCCGGAGGCCTCCGACTG
>CALLYX010000271.1 GCA_937858775.1 uncultured bacterium
GCGTCGGGGCGGGCCGGCGGCCGGGCGCCCGGTACCGCCTCCGCGGCCCCGGCGAGGTCGCGGAATTCCTCGAACGGCTTCTCGCCGAAAGGAGCCGCAAGCCATGACGCCGCTCGCCCGCGCCGCCCAGCCGTTCAGGTTCTACACCCGCCTTCACCTCGCAGAGCTGACGGGGCTCTCCGCGCCGACGCTGCCGCGGTTCCTGGAAATCCTGAAAACGGCCCCCGACGCCTGCGTATATCATCACACGCACAGATTCCTCCAGCAGCACCAGCACCTCTCCCCCGAGCCCCCCAACGACTTCGCTTTCTGGGTGGCGGAGTCGCTGGGGGACGAGGAGCTCGGCGAACGGCTCGCAAGCGTCGACACCGTCCGATTCTCCACGCTCGGCGCCCTGCGCGACAGCCTCGCGCGGGTCATCGAGGGGCACTTGTCGCGCTCGCCGTCCGCCGCGGCCCGGCGCGCCGCGGCGGGCGAGGAGTTCCACTTCATTAAGGACGTCAGCTTCATCTTCCCCACCCCGTTCGAGGCGTGGGACCTGCGCGAGTTCGCCGGGATCCTCAAGGTCGTCACCATCCACTCCATCTACTTCCACGTCTTCGAGGCGCGCCTGCGGCTCGCCCACAAGGAGAACGACTTCTCGAACTGGATGGAGAACTCGCTAGCGGAGTCCGACCTGGCGAGGCGCATAGCCTCGCTCGACCCGTACACGCACACGCTCGAGGCGCTGCGCGACAGGATCGCCGCCCTGGTCGCGCGGAGGATTTCGTCCGCCCCATGACGCCGACAGGGCCGCGCATAGAGGAGTACGTCCCGATCGTGGGCCGATCCACGGTCGATGAATTGCGCTTCATCGCCGGCCGGCTCGGCGGCAGGGGCGTCCAGTTCATCAACTCCACCGCGGTGGGCGGGGGCGTCGCGGAGATCCTCAACCGGATGATGCCGCTGCTGTCGGATGTCGGCGTGGACGCGCGCTGGAACGTGATAAAGGGCGGAAACCAATTCTTCAACGTCACCAAGAAGTTCCACAACGCCCTCCACGGGAAAAGGGAGGATATCGGGCAGGCGGACCTCGACATCTTCATGGAGACGAGCGCGCGGAACATCGAGACGATGGAAACCGGCCGGGAGATCGTCTTCGTCCACGACCCTCAGCCGATCGCGCTGGTAAAGAAGAAGTCCGGCAACCGCTGGCTCTGGCGCTGCCACATCGACGTCTCGGAGCCGGACCCGAGGGTCTGGAGCTTCCTCCTCGGCTTCGTGGTCTCGTACGACGCCGCCATTTTCTCGGCCCCATCCTTCTCCCACCCGCTGCCGATACGCCAATTCCTCATCTCCCCGTCGATCGACCCGCTCAGCGACAAGAACCGCGAGCTCCCCCCCGAGACGATCGACGCGGTCCTAGCCAAGTACGGCATCCCCGCCGACAAGCCCATCGTCACGCAGATCTCGCGCTTCGACCGCCTCAAGGACCCGCTCGGGGTCATCGAGGCGTACCGCCTGGTGAAGCCGTACGTCGACTGCCGGCTCGTACTGGCGGGGGGCACGGCGGCGGACGACCCCGAGGGGATGGCCGTCTACAACGAGGTGCTCGAGCGGGCGTCGCGCGACCCCGATATCCACGTCCTCCTCCTGCAGCAGAACGACATCGAGGTGAACGTGCTCCAGCGCGCCTCCTCCGTGGTCGTGCAGAAGTCGCTGCGGGAGGGGTTCGGCCTGACGGTCGCCGAGGCGCTCTGGAAGGGGAAGCCCGTGGTCGCCTCGCGCGTGGGCGGGATCCCGCTCCAGGTGGTCCACCGCCACTCCGGCCTTCTCAGCCGCTCGATCGAGGGGACGGCCTACGCGATAAAGCAGATGCTCAACAACCCCGCCTTCGCCGCCAGGATGGGGGAGAACGGGCGGGAACATGTGAAAAACAACTTCCTCATCACCCGCCACCTGCGGGATTACCTGTTGACGTTTCTCTCCCTCTTCATGCCGGGCGACGTGGTCCGGTTGCAGTAGGGGCGCGCCTTTTATCTTTATTCCCGCGCGGACGCGGTGTATACTGTCACCCCTGAAGACCATGAAGGCCGCATATCGCAACGCCGTCTCGATGCCCCTCGCCGCGATCCTCCTCTGCGCGGCCCCGGCCGGCGCGCAGGTCCAAATCACCATCTCCAAGAAGTACGCGCGGAAGACGGTCATCGCCGTCCCGTCCTTCGCCCGGAAGGAGGGCGGCGACGAGCAGATGTCCCGCGGCCTCGCAACGCTCCTCAAATCCGATCTCGACGCCTCCGGCTACTTCGACAGCGTCAAAAAGCAGCAGTTCGTCGACGAGACGGACCGGGGGGACCGGGCCCGGGGCAGGATCGACCTGCAGGAGTGGGCGCGCCTGCGGGCGGAGATGGTGGCGAAGGCCGACCTCGCCGTCCGCGGCGGCGCCCTCGCCATCACCTGCCGGCTCTACACGGTCCGCGACGGAAAGGCGATCTTCGCCCGGGCGTACAACGGCGAGGCCTCCGCCTCCGTCCAGATGATCCACCGCCTCGCCAACGACATCATCAAGGCGGTCACCGGCGAGACCGGCCTCTGCGGGACGCAGATCGCCTTCGTCTCCGACCAGTCCGGCGTCAAGCAGATCTGCGTGATGGATTACGGCGGCACGTCGTACCGCCAGATCACGAACGGGAAGGATATCTCCCTCTTCCCGGCGTGGACCCCGGACTGCGCAAGCCTCGTCTTCACCTCCTACATCCGCGGTTTCCCGGAGCTCTTCATGATGGGCCTGGCCTCGCGGAACGCCAGGCCGATCGCGTCGTTCCCGGGCCTGAACGCGTTCGGGGACGTCTCGCCGGACGGGCGCGAGATCCTCCTCACCCTCTCCAAGGCCGGCAACCCGGAGCTCTACCGGATGGACCTATCCTCGGGCAACGTGACCCGCCTCACCCGGACGGCTTGGATCGAGTCGTCGCCGTGCTGGTCGCCGGACGGGAAACAGATCGCCTTCGTCTCCGACCAGACCGGCTCGCCGCAGATCTACACCATGGACTCCTGGGGCAAGACGCCGCCGAAGCGGATCACCTTCAAGGGCCCCTACAACACGAAGCCCGACTGGTCTCAAGACGGCGGGTCGATCGTCTACTGCTCGCGGCAGGGCGGATTCGGGATATGGCTCGTCAACCTCAGGACGGGCGAGGAGACGGCGCTCCCCAGGAGCGGCGTCAACGACGAAGAGCCGTCGTGGGCCCCCGACAGCCGCCATATCGTCTACAGCGTACAGCACGGAAAGAAGCGCGACCTGTACATCATGGACGTCTACGACCGCGTCCCGACCCAGATCACACGCGGCCCGGGCAACTTCTCCGCCCCCGCCTGGGCGCCCAAGTAGCCGCAGCCGAGTCCCTCCCGCCTCAGCACCGTTCCGGCCGTTCCCACGGCCCCCCCGTCCCCGCCCGCCGGCCCCGCCGCATCGTCAAGACCGGGCGCGGCGAGCGGCGGCTGTTTCGCGGGGATGGCCGGGGGGGAATCCGCGTATAAC
>CALLYX010000272.1 GCA_937858775.1 uncultured bacterium
GTACACGTGGGCCTCAACAGCCTGGCCATTTTGCAGTGGGGCACCGAGGAGCAGAAGCAGAAATTCCTGGCGCCACAGGCCAAAGGCGAGAAGTATGCCATGTTTGGCCTGACAGAACCAGGCGTCGGCAGCGATGTGGCCGCCATGACCTCGACCGCGCGACGCGACGGTGATGAATACATCGTCAACGGCGAAAAGATGTGGATTTCCCTGGCCACGAAGGCGCACCACATCCTGTGGGTGGCGCGCACCAACCCAGAACGGCCGGACCCGCACGATCAGCTCAGCGCGTTCATCATCGAGACCGATCGTTCAGGCGTGACTCGGGGCGACATCCACGGTAAGCTGGGCGTGCGCGCCGGCTCGACCGGCTGGGTCAACTGCCAGGATGTGCGCGTGCCGGTCGCCAATCGCCTGGGTGAAGAAGGTGAAGGCTTCAAGATCGCCATGTCCTGCCTGGACAACGGCCGCTACACAGTAGGCTCCGGCGCGGTGGGGCTGATTCGGGCCTGCCTGGAAGCCAGCACCAGCTACGCCACTTCGCGCCGGGCGTTTGGCAAAGAGATCGGCAAACATCAACTGGTGCAAGAGAAAATCGCCAAGATGGTGCGCGATTACGAATATGGCCGCCTGATGACGCTCAAAGTCGGCTGGATGAAGAACATGGGACTGCGCAACACCCAGGAAACGTCGCTGCTCAAGTGGTTTGCTACCGATGCCTCTTTTCAAGCGGCGCACGAAGCCATCCAGATTCACGGCGCCTATGGCTACAGCGATGAGTACGACGTGGAGCGCTATCTGCGCAACTCGCGCGGGGCCATCATCTACGAAGGCACAAGCGAAATCCACATGCTGATGCAGGCCGGTTACGCGCTGGGCTATCGCAGCAACGCCCCTTTGCGCTGTGAACTGCCCCCGTACGATCCCGCAGTGTGGGAAAGCTAAGCAAGACCCGCCAAGACACACGTCCCCGGCAACACCGGGGACGTGATTTTGGTCAACTATACTGCAAGCGGGCACGAATTGCGCCTGTTTCCGTAGGCGGAAAAGTGAAGTCTATTCCCGCTTGCAGTATACGGCTCCAGTTTCAGATGAAATCCACCCTTGACCCAAGCCACCACGGCGCGCAGGTGTTTTTGATCCTGCGCGCTGAGATCCCCATACGTCGCACTCAGTTTGGATAACAAGGCCGTCAAGCCGCCCGCACCCGCGGCCGCGCCGGCGCCCAAGGCCGAGGAGATGCTGGCGCGCGTACGTGGGGTCTGGCAGGAGGTGCTCGACCGTGTCGCCGTCGTCCGGCCGATCCTCAAATCCTGCCTCATCGAGGGGACCCCGGTGTCGTTCGAGGAGGGGGTGCTGCGGATCGAGTTCCCGGAGGAACGCGCGTACCACTGCGATTCGCTGGATCACGCGGGCAACAAGGGGCTTGTCAAGCGGGTGCTCTGTGAAAGGCTAGGGCACGAGGTCAATGTCCGCTTCGCGCTCGTCCCCAAGGCGGCGGGGGCCGAGGCGGCGGGACGGCCGGCCGCCCCGAGGAAGGAGATCCAGAACATCAAGAAGAACCCGCTCATACAGTCGGCCCTCGAGATGTTCAAGGCGCAGGTCGTGGATGTGAAAAGATAGCGATCGGGCGGGCGGGATATCGCAAGATAGCGCAAGAAAGGGGAGGGGGGTGCAGAATATATTAGGGATGCTCAAGAACGCCAACCGCCTTAGGCGGGAGATGAGCAGGGTGGGGGAGGGATTGGCGGCCATCGAGGCGGAAGGCGCAGCAGCAAAGGGGTTGGTCAGGGTGGCGATGGACGGCCAGATGAGGCTCAAGCGCGTCTCAATCGCCCCGGAGATCCTCGCCCTGGGCGACGCGGCGGCGGTAGGGGAGTTGGTGGTCGCGGCGGCAAACCAAGCGCGGGAAAACGCTCAGAAGCTCGCGGCCGAGGCGATGCGGAAGATGACCGGCATCCCGGAGGGAATGGCCTGACATCGCCCCTCCCATGATTTTTTCAATTGGGCCCCATGAACCACGTGGGGCCGGCGAGCCCCGTTCCCCATGAAATATCCGCTCTCCATATCGCGTCTCATCGAGGAGTTGATCAAGCTCCCGGGAATCGGGCCGCGGAGCGCCGAGCGGATCGTCTTCCACCTCCTGAAAACCCCCTTGCAGGAGTGCACCCGCCTCTCCGAGGCGATCGCCGAGGTAAAGAAGAAGATCCATCACTGCTCGGTGTGCTACAGCGTGGCGGAGGCCGACCCGTGCCCTGTCTGTTCCGATCCAGGCCGCGACCCGCGTACGCTCTGCGTCGTGGAACGCCCGGCGGACATGATGGCGGTTGAGAAGTCGGGCGGCTACCGCGGCCTCTACCATGTCCTCATGGGCAAGATAGCCCCCCTCGACGGGGTCGGGCCGGATTCGCTTCGCATAGAGGAACTCGTCCGCCGGGTGCGAAAGGGGGGGGTCGACGAGGTGATCATCGCCACCGGATCGGATGTCGAGGGGGAGGCGACCGCCCTCTACCTCGCCAGGGTGCTGAAGCCCCTGCCGGCCAAGGTCACCAGGATCGCGCACGGCATCCCCATGGGGAGCAGTCTCGACTTCAGCGACGGGGTGACCATCACCAGGGCGCTCGACGGCCGCGCGCCGATGTGAGCCCGCGCCGGGCGCCCTTTCGGGCAGGGAAGAACGGCGGGCCCCGCCGGTTTTTCTTTGCGCCGCCCTCGACCGTATGCTACCATCCTCTCCGATGACGACCCCGATGATTGAGATCAGGTGGCACGGGCGCGGCGGGCAGGGCGTGAAGACCGCCTGCGAGTTCGTGGCGGCTGTCGCCATTCAAGGCGGCAAATACAGCCAGGGCTTTCCGGAGTACGGCCCCGAGCGCTCGGGCGCACCGATGAAGGGGTTCACCCGCATCAGCTCGGAGAAGATCCGCGAACACTGCTCCATCTACCACCCCGGCGTCGTCCTCGTGCTCGATGAGAGCCTGGTCGGCCCCGAGGACGTCTGCGAGGGGCTTGCCGACGGCGGCTCCGTGATCATCAACACGAAAAGAGACGCCTCGTCGTTCTCCGACCTGTGCGGCGGGACCATCTGGACGGTGGACGCGACCAGTATCGCGATCGAGGAGATCGGCCGCCCCATACCGAACATGCCGATGGTCGGGGCGCTCCTGAAGGTGACGGGGATCCTCGATCTCGATCATCTCCTCGGGGCGGTCGAGCGGGACTTCTCCCGGAAGTTCGACAGGAAGACGATCGAGGGCAACCTGAGGGCGATACGCAGGGCCTTCGACGAGGTGAAGCGCGATGGCTGACGAGAAGGGGTACCGGGATATCCCCATCGGCGGGATCATCGTCGAGGCGGGGAACGCGGCCGAGTACAAGACCGGCGGATGGAGGACGTACCGCCCGCGGGTGGACAAGGGGAAGTGCATCGACTGCCTCCGCTGCTGGCTCCTCTGCCCCGACGTCTGCATCTACGTCGAGGACGGGAAGATGGCCGGCTACGACTACGACCATTGCAAGGGCTGCGGGATCTGCGCCCACATCTGCCCGGTGAAGGCGATCGAGATGGTGCTCGAGACGGAGGGCGCCGGCGCGGCGGACAGCCGAGGCCGGTTCGGCTCCAGGAAGAAGTGACGGAACGGGGCGCTCGCATGAACAAGATCGTGGCGATGACCGGGAACGAGGCGGCCGCGGAGGCGATGAGGCAGATCGACCCGGACGTCGTCGCCGCATACCCGATCACCCCCCAGACCGAGTTGATGCACAAGTTCGCGGAGATCGTGGCCGACGGCCTCGTCAAGACGGAGATGATCCTGGTCGAGTCCGAGCACAGCGCCATGAGCGCCTGCGTAGGCGCGAGCGCGGCCGGGGCGCGGGTGATGACGGCCACAAGCGCGAACGGCCTGGCCCTGATGTGGGAGATCCTCTACATCGCCGCCTCCCTCCGCCAGCCGATCGTCATGACGGTGGTGAACCGGGCGTTGAGCGGGCCCATCAACATACATTGCGATCACAGCGACAGCATGGGATGCCGCGACAGCGGCTGGATACAGCTCTACGGGGAGAACCCGCAGGAGGCGTACGACAACATCCTCCAGGCGGTGCGGATCGCCGAACACCCCGACGTGCAGCTGCCCGTGATGCCGACGTTCGACGGTTTCATCATCAGCCACA
>CALLYX010000273.1 GCA_937858775.1 uncultured bacterium
CCTGAGGAGGACCTGCCTGCCATACTTGAGATGGCAGCTACTTGCCAGGCAGTAGTCGTCGGCCCGGGAATGTCGTGTTGCGAGCGTACGTCGGGGATCGTGGACGCCATGATCGCCGAGCTACGCGCGCCGCTGGTGCTGGATGCCGACGCGCGCCATATCCGGCGCAAGCGTATCACGCTGCAGCATGGCGACGAAGTGTTCATCGACTTCGAGAAGGCGGTGAAACTCGAGCATGGCGACCGGCTGGTGCTGGAGGGCGGCATCGACAAGCGCGTGCTGGCGCGCACCCCGGCCGCCACGGAGAAGCATGTGTCGGCGCCCGCACTCCGCATTCTGGCCACGGCCGACATCGATGAGAGCAGCCGCGAAGCTTTGAGCGCGTTGGGTACGCTCACTTATGCTCCCTATCGCGAGACCCTGCGCCTGTTGACCGGCGATGATTTGGTGGAGGCCCTTCAGGGTTACGATGTTTTCATCACAGAGGTCGATCTTGTGGAAGCCGAGGCATTGCGCAGTTTGCCCCAGTTGCGGGTACTGGCCACCTGTCGTGGCCAGGCCGTGAATGTGGACGTGGAAGCCTGCACCGCGCTAGGCATACCCGTGCTCTTCACTCCCGGGCGCAACGCCGGGGCGGTGGCCGATCTGACTTTGGCTTTCATGCTGGCTCTGCGGCGCAGACTGAAGGACGCGGACGCCTTCCTGCGTCTCTCAGGTGGCGAGGAAGGTGACATGGGGCGTATGGGGAGGGCTCACGCCGAACTTCGCGGGCGGGAGTTGTGGGGGAGCACGGTGGGGCTGGTGGGCCTGGGGGCCGTGGGGCGTGAGGTGGCGAAGCGGTTGCGCCCCTTCGGCGCCACATTGTTGGTGGCCGACCCGCACGTGACGCTCGAACAGGGGACCGGTGTCGTCCATATCGCCCCCGGGCACGGCGACGAGGATTACCGGATCGGCGTGAAACACGGGATCGAGGTATTCGCCCCCGTGGACGCGCGCGGGGAGTTCACCGGGGCCGCGGGGAAGTACGCGGGGATGCGTGTTGAGAAGGCGAACGGGGCGATTATCGAGGACCTGCGCGCGCGCGGCGAGCTTCTCCTCTCCCGCGAGATCACGCACTCCTACCCGCACTGCTGGCGCTGCGGCCGCCCGGTGATCTTCAGGGCGACAGAGCAGTGGTTCGTCGGCGTGGACCGGCGCGACCTGCGGAGGCGCGCCCTCGAGGAGGCGGGGAAGACGGCGTGGGTGCCGGCGAGCGGCCGTAACCGGATCGAGGGCATGCTCGCGACGAGGCCGGACTGGTGCCTTTCCCGCCAGCGCTACTGGGGAGTCCCGCTCCCGATCCTATACTGCACCTCATGCGGCGAGCCGGTCCTCACGCGCGAGAGCCTCGCGCGCGTCCGCTCGGCGGTCGCCTCGCGCGGTGCGGACGCCTGGTTCGCCGAGCCGGCCGCCTCCTTCCTCCCCGAAGGCTTCGCCTGCCCGTCCTGCGGCGGGAGGGGGTTCCGGAAGGAGGAGGATATCATCGACGTCTGGTTCGACTCGGGCGTGAGCCACCAGGCGGTCCTCGCGGCGCGGGCGGGGCTCGGGTTCCCCTGCGCCCTCTACCTCGAGGGCAGCGACCAGCACCGCGGATGGTTCCAGACATCCCTCCTCACGGCGGTCGCCATCGCGGGCCGGGCCCCCTTCGGCCGGGTTCTCACGCACGGCTTCATCACGGACGGTGCGGGGAAGAAGATGTCGAAATCCGCCGGGAACGTCATCGCGCCGCAGGGCGTCATAGACAGGTACGGCGCCGACATACTCCGCCTCTGGGTCGCCTCGGTGGATTACACGGTGGACGTCCGGATCTCGGAGGAGATCCTCGGGCAGTTGATCGACGCCTACCGGAGGATCCGCAACACCTTCCGGTTCCTCCTCGGAAACCTGTACGATTACACCCCATCCGCGGCCGTCCCGCGCGGGCGGATGGCGGAGATCGACCGCTGGATCCTGAGCCGCCTCCAGGGCCTCGTCCGAGAGGCCACGGACGCCTACGAGGGGTATGATTTCTGCCGGGCGTATCACGCCCTGCACCGGTTCTGCGCGGTGGACCTGAGCAGCCTCTACATGGACATCCTCAAGGACCGTCTCTACACGGCCGGCGCGGACTCTCCCGAGCGGCGCTCCGCGCAGACCGCCATGGCCGCGATCCTCGACGCGCTGGCCCGGCTCGCCGCGCCCGTGCTCGCGTTCACGGCGGAGGAGGCGTGGCGGGCGGCACCGTTTCTCGCCGCCTCCGCCGAGAGCGTCCACCTCGCGGATTGGCCTTCCCCGCGGGATGACCTGACGGACGAGGCGCTCGAGGCGGAGTGGGAGATGCTCCTCGACGTGAGGAAGGAGGCGGCGAGGGCGCTCGAGGGCGCGAGGAGGGAGGGGATGATCGGCAACGCCCTCGAGGCGCATCTGACCGTCGCCTGCGCGGATCAGGGGCTCGCCCGCCTGCTGAAGGAGAAGCGCCCCCTCCTCCCCGAGCTGTTCATCGTGTCCGCGGTAGGGCTGGCCGAGGCCCCGGCGGGCGCCGTCCCTGCGGTCAGCGTGACGGTGGCGCGGGCGGACGGGAAGAAGTGCGGGCGCTGCTGGAAATACTCGACCGCCGTGGGGGCCAGCGCCGCCCATCCGGCGCTCTGCGGCAGGTGCGTCGGGGTGGTGGAGTCACGGGGACGCGGCTGACGCGGCCCATCGCAAGCGGGAGGGGGGTGAGCCATGGCGAAGGCGAAGAGGAAGAGCGCCAAAGCGAAGACGAAAAGGAAGGCCGTTAAAGCGAAGGCGAGGCCGCGGAAGGCGCGGGCTGCCGGGGCTAAAACGAAGGCGAAGCCGGAGAAGCAGGCGCGCAAGGCCAAGCCGCAGGTCCCCGCGGAGATGCTCAAGAGGCTCAAGGACGTTCTGATCTCCGAGAAGGAGCGGATCATGGGGGATTTCATGACCCTCCGCAACACGCACCTCCGCAGCTCCCAGCGCGAGTCGACGGGGGACCTCTCCGGCTACTCGCTCCACATGGCCGACATCGGCACGGACACCTTCGACCGGGAGTTCGCCCTCCTCGTGGCGTCGAGCGAGCAGGATGTCCTCTACGGGATCGACCAGGCCCTCCGGCGGATGGAGGAGAGGAGCTACGGGATCTGCGAGAGCTGCGGCGGGCATATAAAGCTGACGCGCCTCAAGGCGGTGCCGTGGGCGCGGCAGTGCCTGCGCTGCAAGGAGGCGGAGGAGTCGGCGGGCGGGGAGGAGTCCTGAATGGCGACCGTGCTGAGCGCCGCGCTCGTTTTCGCCGCGGACCAGCTCACGAAGCTCTGGATCCGAAGCGCCTTCGTCGAGCAGGAGTTGCGGCCGCTCATCCGCGGGGTGCTGAACCTCACCTACGTCAGGAACCGCGGCGGGGTGTTCGGGATCCTGCAGGAGCGGCAGATCTTCTTCATCGCGCTCTCCGTGGCGGCCATAGCCGCGCTGGGCTGGTTTTACCGGGGCATCCCGCGGCAGAACCGCGTCTGCCGCGTCGCAGTGGGGCTGATCCTCGGCGGCGCGCTCGGGAATCTCTCTGACCGTCTGATCTCCGGGCGGGACCGGTGCGTGATCGACTGGCTCGACCTCCACTGGGGGCCGTACCATTGGCCCTCCTTCAATATCGCAGACAGCGCGATCAGCCTGGGGGTCGCCGTGCTTCTCTACGCCCTCCTGCTGGGCGCAGCCCCCGCGCACGGCGGGAGGGATGGGGGGGCGCCGCCGTCCGGATGAGGGCGCCCGCGGAGGAAACGCCATGCACCCGATCGTCTTCCATTTGGGCCCGCTGACCGTCTACTCATACGGCCTCTGCGTCGCCGCCGCCTTTCTGCTGGCCCTCGCGACGGCGGCCTCGCGGCTGAAAGGGCACGGCTGGAGGCCGGAGATCGCATACGATATCGGGATCTACGCGCTGCTCGCCGCCATCGCCGGGTCCCGCCTCCTCTATATCCTTGAAGATCCGCGCGGCTTCCTGGATTCGCCCCTGGAGACGCTGAAGGTTTGGAAGGGCGGGCTCTCGTATCACGGCGGCCTCATAGCCGCGGCGCTCACCGGGGTCGCGTACCTCCGCCGCCACCGGCTGTGCGTCGCAGAGGGTCTGGACCTCCTCATCCCCTCCGTCGCCCTCGGGCACGCCGTGGGACGGATCGGATGCTTTCTCAACGGCTGCTGCTTTGGGACCGTCACGCGGGTGCCGTGGGGGGTATGCTTCCCGGAGGGGAGCACCGCCCACTCCTTCCAGCTC
>CALLYX010000274.1 GCA_937858775.1 uncultured bacterium
TGCCCGTCGAGGCGCGTCCGGCCGATGCCGGTGGCGCAATCCGGCGTGCAGCGCCGACGTCTTGCAGAGGAGCGACATCGGCCCGTCACAAAGCCCGGGCAGTGTCCCGGCAGACGCCATCCCGTTTTCCAGACTCCATCCTATGTCCGTGTCCGCGTTCACCCAGTCGTCGGCTTCCAGCGTGCAGAGTGCCTCGCCGTCGTTGGATTCCCGCCTGTTTCTCATCAACCTCGACTCCGCGGTCGAACGCCGCGCGCACATGCTTCTGCAGCTGCAGGAGCGCAACCTCCGCGCGCATCGAGTCGGCATCGACTGCCGCTCGCTTACCCGCCGGCAGATCAGCGTCGCCGCGGCGCGCCGCTTTCCGCAGATCGAATTCGCGTTCGATCTTCTTCACCAGCGACGCCGCCTCGGCGTCCGCCGGGTTCAACCGGAGCGCGGAGCGGAGCTCCGCGAGGGCGTCCCGCGTCTCCCCCTTCCAGTAGAGGATCAGACCGCACATCCTGCGCGCGGCGGCGTTGTCCGGATCGCGCTCAAGGACCCGCCTGAACTCGACGAGCGCCTCCTCGCGCCGGTTGTCGCCGTAGAGGGCTGCGGCGAGGTTCGCCCGCAACGCCGCGCTCGACGGCATCAACCCGGTCGCGCCCCCGAGGAGCCGGATCGCGTCGCCGTACCTGCCGCGGCGCATGAACGCCAGGGCGGCGTCGTTGTAGCCGGCGGCGAGCGCGTCCCTGATAGCCGTGGCCTTTCCCCCCGCCGCGGCCGCCCGGTCAAGCCAGTGGACCGCGTCGTCGAGCTCCCCTTCCACGGTGCGCGTCCTCGCCTGCTCGATGCACGCGGCCGCGAGGTTGCGGGCGACCGTCGGGTCCGAGGGGAGGATCCGCTGCGCCGCGGCGAAACGGGCGACGGCGGCCATGCGGTCGCCGCGGCCGAGGAGCGCGACCCCCTCGTTGTTGAGCCGGACGGCGTCGTCCTTGGCTGACGCTGCGGCCGGCGCCGCAGGCGCGGCGCGGGCAAGGAGCCCACAGAGGATCGCCGCAGCGAGGCGGCTACCGCTTGCCGTCATAGGAGTAATCGAGGATCTCTATCGAAAGGGCGCCGATCAGGTTCAGGATCCGCGCCTGCGAAAGGAGGTCTCCCGAGGCGAACTTGACATGCGTCGCGTCCGCCTGCCCCTGGCCGAATGTGGGGTCGACGGCGATCCATTTGCCCGTGTACGCCTCCGCCCATTGATGGTAGTAGAAGCCGTCATCGCTGTAGACGATCCCGGAGACCTCGCGGGCGGGGAGCCCGGCCGCGCGCGCGAGGGCGACGTAGAGGACCGAGTGCTCGGTGCAATCCCCGGCGCGCGTCCTGAGAACGTCGAGGGCGTTGGAGAAGGCGGCGCTGTAGCGCTTCTTCAGGTTCCGGTGCACCCAGGAGACGATCCTGTCGCTCGCCTTGAGGGCGTCCCGCTCGTCCCCGACGATCTCCCCGGCCTTCTCCACGATCTCCCGGCTTTCGCTCTGAACGAAGGGCCCCGGCCCGAGGGCATCCGGGAAGTCGCCCCTCCTCATCGGGATGCGCGCCGCCCGCTCCCCGGCCGGCGCCTCGACCCTCACCGTCAGGAGCGCCGAGCCGTCCGGCCTCGGCTCGTATTTCTGCCGGTCCGAGTCTATCAAAAGGGCGCGGTCGGTAACGCCTTTCACCACCGCCCGCATCGCGCGGACGCGCCCGGAATCCGCGATCCTTTTCCCGGGCCGTATGGCGCTCGACATGATGACGTCGCTCCGGTAATCTATGCATTTCGCGCTCTTCTCGTCCTCCAGGCGCATGGTGAAGGCGCCGCCGATCTGGGACTGGAGCACCTCGCCGTCCGCCGTGAGAATGGATTTCGAGACGATCCCCATCTCCTTGAGCGTGGTCTCGACGGCGTATACCTTCGTGCGGACCCCGCGCAGCGGCCGTTCGTCGATCCCCGCGATCCGGCTCACGGCGGTGACCGTCTGCCGGGAGTGGGGCTGGTATTGGGTGAAGGATATCTCGTCCCCCGCCTTCGCATCCTTCCCTACAAGGCGCTCCTCCGCCAGGTAATCCTCGATGCGCTCATTCGGAGCGTCGATCAGCTCCTCGCGCGTCTCGCCGCCGATCACCGACGAGACGCGCATCTTCCGCCCCTCACGCCTCCCGCTGATCCTCATAGTCGCCCCGCCGGCGCTCGACTCGTCGTCGAACGAATCGAGCCCCTTTCCAAGCAGATAGACCCGCTCTTCAGCGATCGACATCTCCTGCGGCGCGCCCTGCATCGCCACCCGCGCGTTCAGGGCCAACCGCACGCGCACGCCCTGCGCGCCGCCCAGCGTCACGCGGCTGATCTCCGACTCCGCCCAGCCGATCTTGCGGTCCATGAAGTAGACGCCGTACCATCTTCTGCCGAGGTGCCTCGCGATATCCGCGGGGGTGACTCCCCCCGGCGCAGCGGGGGACGGAAGCGAAAGGAGCGCCGACAGGGCCGCTGCCGCCGGGCACCACCGTCTCAC
>CALLYX010000275.1 GCA_937858775.1 uncultured bacterium
GACGGGAGACAAGCCGATCGGAAGGATCCCGGTCACCGGGTATCGGAAACCCCGTCGCGGGAAATCCGCGCGCTGAACGGCGCCGTAGGGCGCTGAACCGCGGGACCCGTTCGCTCCGCGGTCCGCGAAGCGCCAGGACAGGGCCCCGTGTCCCCCGTCGCCCCGCGCAGATCGTAGAGACGGTACGGCGCGGCGGCGATACGGCGGTACCGTCCAGCGAGGAGATCGTCGAGCCGCCGCTCCCCCTCTTCGCGCGGCGCATACCGCCCGGCGTACCACGCCGGCGCCCCCCGCGACGCGGCCGCGCGGAATTCGTCCGTCGTCCGGATGTCGCCCAAGACCTCCCTTCCCGAATAGTAGGCGTATACGGGCGTCGCAGGGAGGGCGGTGAGCACCGTATCACCCGCGGCGGTGCGCGCGCGGAGGAATTCGCCGAGCCGGCGGCACTCGGGGAAGCCCGACGCGGCGTGCAGGCGCGCGAGCGCGGCGAGACCCCACGCCGCATGCAGCACGAGGAGCGACCCGAGCGCCGTGCCGGCGACCACGGGGGATCTCCGGGATATGGTCTTCCAGATGCGCGCGGCGCCCGCGGCGGAGAGAATGGCTGCCGCGGGCGTCAGGTTGAAAAGCGTGTAGTCGTGGATCCAGACCGCGTTCCGGAAGAAGACGGGGTGCATGAGGCCGAGCGCGAGAAGGTTCAGGGCGACAGTGCGCCGCCCCACACCCCGTCCGTCGGAGGGCGGACAGAGCGCGTCAAGCAGCCCGAGGACGGACAGGGCGATCACCGTGCGTCCGAAGTACGTCGCCATGTAGGAGGAGACCATGCGGAGATACTGAGGGGCGGTGAACGGGAAGAGTTTCGCTCTCGGGCCGAGATTCATCCTGAAGAGCAGCGATCCGACCCACCCCCCCCCGCCGAAGGAGCCCGTGACCGCCCGCACCACGCCGAGGTGCAGGGCGAAAGCCGCCGCGCCTACGCCGAGGTAGACACGGAACCCCCTACGCATCTCCGCCCTCCCGCCGCCCGCCGCCTCTTCCGCCAGGACAAGGACGAGGAGATAGTATCCAGTCCACTCCGTGCACAGTGCGAGGAGGAACGCCAGCGCGCTTGTCCACAGGTCGCGCCGCAGCCCCGTCCGCCTCCACCGGCGATATAGGGCGTAGGAGGAGAGGATGAAGAACAGGACGGTGGATCCGAAGACCTCGACCTGCGGACCGTAGAAGGCGTCCATCGGCATGAACGCCCCGAAGAAGACCGACAGCAGCGCCGTGCGCCGTCCCCACAGCGGCGCGGCGAGCAGGTACAGGACAACGAGGCAGCCGAGCGAGAACGAGACCGGAACGAGACGCGCGGCGCATTCGGACTCCCCGAGCATTCGGAAGCTGCATGCGACAAGCACGCCGAGGAGGGGCGGATGGTTCAGGTAGAACCGGTAACCGCCCCCCGGTTGGACTTCCCTGGCGTTGAGGAACCTCGTCGCGGGAAAGCCGCGGGTCAGGTGGATGTGCGCGATGGCGCTGTAGACGGCGCCGTTGTAGCCGAGGTGCCCCAAATCCCACGGCGCGGTGCAGCGGAAGAGACGCAGAGAGGCGGCCCCGGCAAGCAGTAGGGCGAGGCACACGGCGGCGAGCGCCCCCCGCCGTGCGTTCATTCCCGCCACCGCCGGACCGGCAGAAGCAGCGCGCAGAGCAGCACGAACCAGATCACGCGCGCGCCGTAGCGGTGGCTGAGAGTGCTGATCGAGGCGCAGACCGCCGCGTTCGCCGCGACGGCCGCCGCGGCGAAACAGAGGACGATGCGGAAGGGCCCGCAGGCCGCCTCGCGCCTGAAGATCAGCACCGCGGCAAGCACGCCCAGCGCCGCGACGACGGCCCCGTACTGCGCAATGAGGAAGACGCGGAGGGGAAGGTCGTCACGCTGCTGCCTCGACGCGAGAAAGGCCTTGAAATTACCGGGGAATCTCCTCTCCAGCACCTGGTACGCCCAGGTGCGGGGGGTGCGCGGGCCGACGGCGTCGCAGGCGTCGAACATGAGAAGCTGGGTCGAGAACGCTCCGGCCGTCTTCCCGATCCACATCCCGGGGAGCGCGACCATCGAGTCGGCGACGATCCGCCTGTACTCCTCGTGGGGCGCTTCCCAGCCCCCGGTCCTGTAAAGCGGGCTCCGCGGGTCCCACACGAAGAAACCCCCGCCGCCCTTGACCTCGTCCCTGAAGCGGCAGAAGTCGTACCGGCCGTCCGCGCAATGCCCGTCGAGGAACCGCTTCAAGATGCCGTTGTCCCAGATATGCATCATGAGGAGGATGTTGCCTGCCCGTGAGAAGTGAAATCCCCAGCCGAGCGACGCGTTGAGCGCCGGCGCGAACAGGCATGACGCTGCCAGCGTGGCGGCTGGAAGCGCGCACCTGATCCCGCGAAGCGGCCCGCGGGCGCGCCTCCATACCGCCGTACAAGCCGCGAGGCAGCCGAAGACGAGCACGCAGATGGACAGGTGGGAGAAGTGCACGGCGCTCGACGCGATGACGACCGCCGCGCACGCCGCGGCCTCGGCCGCCCCTCCCCCCGGGAGAAGGAGCAGGAGAAGAGAGAGGAGGCAGGAGGCGGTGATCGCGTCGGCGAAGACGGTGCCCATGACCCAGGGGAGCCCGGTCAGCGCCGCGAGCAGCGCGCAGGCGGCGAGGAAGGCGCCGACCCCCCGCCGCGGCGCCACCCGCGCGAAGAGCCGCCGGAGCAGGAAGGAGAGAAGGAAGGACTGGGCGAAGACCGTGGCCCACAGGGACCGGCACCCGCCCGTCCCCCTGATGAAAAGGCTGTATCCGAGCGGGCGGTCCGGCGGGAGGCGGAGCGTAAACGCGCTCTCGATGTAGGTGCCGGTGTCGGTGTAGATGAGCGGGAAGCCGTTGTAAAACGCCGGCCACGAGAGGATCAGCGCCCCAAGCGCAACGGCGCCGGCCGCCGCAGCGCGAGCCCTCACGCCCGCCTCCCTGCGACCAGCCGCCACGCCCGCTGGACGGCGCTCCCGACCTTCCACACCCTCGAGGCATAAACGGAGCGGAGTTCGTGCTCCGACTCCGCAAGCCGCTCGCGCAATCCCGCGGCCGCCAATTCCGCAGCCGTCCTCTCCTGCTCGATCCCCCGTATGCGGCTCAGCGCCTCGGCGTGGAGTTTTCGAAGCCTCCCCGCCTCGGCCTTCTCGCTTTTCCAGTAGAATCGGTACTCCGCGACCAGCCGCTCCTTCTCCGCGAAAAGCTCGATCGCGCGCGCCCGGTAGCTTGCCGCGTGTTTCTCCACTATCTTCCTCCTGAGCGCCGCGCTCGCCTCCGGCCGGTCGCAGCCCCGCACCATGGAGCCGGGCCTCACGCGGTAGAAAAAGAGCACCTCGTCGAGCACCCGGCAGCGGTACCCCGCCTCCAGGACGCCGATCCAGAAATCCCAATCCTCGTATCCCCTGAACGACTCGTCGTAGCCGCCGGCCTTCTCCCACGCCTCGCGCCTGAAGGGCGCGGTGGAAGGCGCGCTATTGGTCACGAGAAAATCGAAAAGTGAGAGGGCGGGATACCCGAGTTCCCACTCCTCGGCCCCGAAGGAGCGGTACCGGAAAGAGACGAAGCCGAGCGACGGGTCCGCATCGAGCGCCGCGACGCACTTCTCGATGCAGGACTGCTCCAGGATGTCGTCGGCGTCGAGGCAGCAGATATACTTTCCCCTCGCCGCGCGGACGCCGGTGTTGCGCGCGGCGGAAAGGCCCCGGTTCTCCGTGCGGATCAGGCGGACGCCCCGCGAGGCGAGGCGGTCGAGGACGCGGACGGTCCATGGATCGGTCGATCCGTCGTCCACGATTACGATCTCGATATCGTCCAGCGTCTGCGCCTGCGCGGACGCCACCGCCTGGCCGACGTATTCGCCGAGGTCCATGCACGTTATTACCACGCTCGCCGCCGGCGCCGACGCGCCCCGACGCGCCCCCCCGCCGCCCGGGGGGGGCGCGATGAACCTGAGGACCCTCCCCTCCTCCGGCTCCCGCACGGATATCTGCCGCCTGAAGATCAGATCGTAGAGGAACCGGTCGCGAAGCCCCTCGTCGGGCACGAAGCGCGCGGCGGAGGAGATGTCGTAGTTGAAGACCCCCCCCTTCTTCGACCCGACCCCGGCGCCGAGGTAGGTGACCGGCTTGTCGAAGAGAAGGGCTTCGAGCAGGACGGTCGAGTTGATGCCGACCACGCAGGAGCATTCGGCGAGGAGCTGTTTCAGATCGGCGTCCTCCAACACGCTGATGTTCCCGTGCTCCTCCCGGAGACGGAGATACCCCTCCTTCCCGGGGTCGAGCGGGTGGCACTTGAAGAGCAGCTTCTCGCCCGGGAGCGCCGCGGCCACGTGCCGGATGAACGCGGTCATATCCGTCCACGGCGAGAAGCGGGCGATATTCATATCCGAGGGGACCTGGAGCGGGCAGAAGACGAACTCACCCTTCTCCACCCGGCGCCCCTCCCGGTATCGCTCGACGAAACCCGCCAGCGCCGCGGGGTCGAGTTCCATCCCCGCCAGGTCCGCCGGGGTCAGGGCGGCTATTGAGGAGTCAGCGTTGATCCCGGCGGAGTCGAGATATACGTACTCCCGCTGGGGGAACCAGGCGACCTCGGCATATACGACGCGGCAGCCCGGCATCCGCTCCCGCAGGAAGCGGAGCGGGGCGTCGAGGACTGGGTAGTGCTTGTTCCAGCAGACGACGACGGAGGGGGCCAGGGCGGCGATATGGGCCAGGTGCTCCTCCCCGGCGAAAGCGCGCTCGTCGAAACGACGGAAGGGGAAAGGTCGGAGCGCGTCGAGATCGTCCTTCGAGGGGCTCCAGATATAAGAGCCCCTGATATCGTACCGCCCCGCCAGGAACCTGAGGATGTTGACAAGGAAGCGGCCGGAGTGCTCCGTGCAGGTGTCGAGAACGTAGAGTATGGGCCTCTTCATTCCGCCCTCCGCATCGAAACCCTCGGGTGCCTCTTTCGGATCGCCGCTTCCAGCGCCGGGATCGGTTCCGCGAACAGAACTTCTCCGATGCCGCGCCTCCCGACGTAGTCGAGGACGAACGGCGCCCTGAAGCGCTCCTCAAGGAAGGATGAAAGGAGGAAGACGTACCGCGCATCGGGAGGGATGCCCAGTGCCTCCGACGCGCCGGGCGGCGCGCCGAGCGCGATGAGGTGGACCTCACTCCCCGCGTGTACCCGCTCCCGCGCGAGGCGCGCCGCTTCGGGGCCGGCCGTACCGCAGACGATGAGCTCCCGTCCCGCGGCGGGGAGGGCGTGGAGGCCGGCGGGGGCGAGGTTGACGAACGGGTCAATGGCGAAACGGCCGGGGCGCTGCCGCGGGAACCTTCCCGCGAAAAGACCCGGGTGGTTCAGGCGCATCCGCGCCATCAGCTCTTCCGCGCGCGCGAGGGCGGCCGCGTCCCTCCCCTGTTCATGCAGGCGGTAGCGGAAGAGCGCCTCGGGGATGACCTTTCCGCGCCCCCCCGCGCCGGCTATGGAGAGCCAGAAATCCCAATCCTCGTTCCCGCGCTCCATGTTCGGGTTGTAGCCGCCCGCCGCCTCCCAGATCGCCCTCGTGAAAACGGCGGCGGCGGGGACCCTGTTCGCGACGACCAAGCCGGCCGCGTCGAATGCATCCGTCCGCCAGATCCGGTTTTTCATGCCGAAGATCCTGACCCATCCGTAGCATATGTCGAGCCCCTCGGACTCCATCGCCGCGGCGCACTTCTCGATGTAGGTCGGCTCCAGAAGGTCGTCCGCGTCGAGACAGCAGATGTACTTTCCCCGCGCCGCGCGGATGGCGTTGTTCCGCGCCCGGCACACACCCTGGTTCCCCTGGCGGATCAACCTCACCCCCGGGATCCGCCGCCGCTCGATCCCCGCTAGTCTTTCCAGCGTGAGGGCGTCATCGGAGCCGTCGTCGATGACAATCGTCTCGATCCCCTCCAGCGTCTGGGAGAGGACGCTTCCGAGGGCCTCGTCGAGAAAGCTGCCGTAGTTGTAGCACGGGATGACGACGCTCGCGAGCGGTCCATCCCACGGCGCCTGCCTGAACAGGGGAGGGCCGCCCGCCCCCCCCAATAGGCGCCGCGCGCAATTGATCAAGGGGACGGGAACCGCCGCCTTCGCCGCCCGCGGGACGAGACGGACCGCCGCACGGTACGGCGCCGCCGCCAGCGCACGGTACGCCCGGCGGAGTGGAATGTGAAGGCGGGGGGCGAGGGCCCGGCGCGCCTCCGCGAGCTCAAGGACCGTCCGCGCGTGCTCACGGCAGAGGTAGATGTGATTCTCCCTGCACCAGCCGAACAGGTCGTCCTTCCTCGCGACGAGTTCCATGGCGTGCCTTCGGAACTCCTTCTCGTACTTGCGCATCAACATTCGGTAGAGGATCTTGCGCTGCTCGGCGGTGTCGCAGGTATTGTGCCGCGCGTCGGCGCGGATGCGGTAGCGGAACAGGTACTCCGGCACGATCTCCGCGCGGTAGCCGTGCGTCAGGATATTCAGCCAGAAATCCCAATCCTCGAAGCCCGAGGTCAGGGCCTCGTCGTACCCGCCGCATCGCTCCCACGCCGCCTTTCTGAAAACGGACGCCGCGCACACCGCGTTGTCGAGAAGGAAATCGACGAGCGTGCATCCCTCCTGCGCCACGATGCCGTCCGAGTCGCCGAACATCCGGTACCAGAAGCTCACGAACCCCACCCCTGGATCGGCGTCGAGGACACGGCATGTCTTCTCGAGACAGGCGGGCTCCAGGACGTCGTCGGAATCGAGGCAGCAGACATAGGAGCTCCGCGCCTCGCGCACGCCGAGGTTGCGCGACTCGCACACCCCGGCGTACGGCGTCGCGATCACCCTCGTTCGAGGCCGCTCGTAGGAGGCGAGCAGCCGGGCGGTGAACGGGTCCGTGGAGCCGGGGTTGATG
>CALLYX010000276.1 GCA_937858775.1 uncultured bacterium
CATGGCACCGAGCGGTGAGGAGCTTGGGCCATACGGGAGTCGGGGACAGGGGGGGACGGGGGCTGCTCGGAGGGGGCGGCGCTGCGGCCCCGGGGACGGGCGCCGCGTCCGGGGCGGCGGCCTCTCCGGCGATTATCCTGTCCTTGAACTTCTCCAGGACCTTCGGCCCTATGCCCTTCACGCGAAGAAGGTCATCGAGGCTTTCGTACGGCCTCCCCGCCACGATCCTCCTGGAGAGGACGGGCCCTATCCCGGGAAGCGTCTGGAGCTCCTCCAGCGAGGCCGAGTTGATGTCGACGAGGCCGAACGCCGGGCGCGCGCAAAGAACCGCTAGCGCGGCGGCCAGCGCCGGCAGGTTGGGAACTCTCACTTGCCTTCTCCCGCACTCCTACGCTTGAAAAAATACATGAAAATGTCGCATCAGTCAAGCAACCGGCCGGCCGCGGAAGCGGGGGACGGCCCGGGGTGGCGAACGCATCCGGTCCGGCGGGAAGGGGGGCCGCGGTTCCGGCGAGGCGCGCAACCCGGCCTTATGCCGGCTTTCCGGCCATGCCGAAGCGGGCCGCCTTATCAAACCCACAGATGCCGGTCCAACACGCGGTACTGGATCGCCTCGGAGACGTCGTCGGGCCTGACCGCGTCCCTCCCCGCCAGGTCCGCGATCGTGCGCGAGACCTTCAGCACCCGGTCGTACGCCCGCGCCGAGAGTCCCAGCTCCGTGATCGCCCTCTTCAGCAGCCCCTGGCACTCCTCGTCCAGGAGGCAATGCCGGCGGATCTGCCGGTGGTGCATCTGCGCGTTGCAATGTATCCCCTCGCCCCTCAATCTCCCGAGCTGCCGCACCCGCGCCGCCCCCACCCGGGCGCGGATCGCCTCAGACGGCTCCGCCTCCCCGCGCCCCGCCAGATCCCGGTATCTCACCGCCGGGACCTCCACGTGCAGGTCGATCCGGTCCAACAGCGGCCCCGACACCTTCGATAGGTAGTGCTGGACCTGCGACGGGGCGCACCGGCACCTTCTCTGCGGGTCCGTCGCGTAGCCGCACGGGCAAGGGTTCATCGCGGCGGCAAGCATGAATCTGGACGGATATGTTATGGTGCCGAGGGCGCGGGAGATGTTGACGCGCCCGTCCTCGAGCGGCTGCCTGAGGAGCTCGAGAACGTTCCGCTTGAACTCGGGTAGCTCGTCGAGGAAGAGGGTGCCGTTGTGGGCGAGGGAGACCTCCCCGGGCCTCGGATGCGCCCCACCGCCGATGAGCCCGGCGTCGGAGATCGAGTGGTGCGGGTTCCGGAACGGCCTCGCCGCGACGATGGAGACGCCGGGGGCGAGAAGGCCGGCTATCGAGTGGATCTTCGTCGTCTCGAGCGCCTCCTCGAGCGTCATCTCGGGGATGATGGTGGGGAGGCGCCGCGCGAGCATCGTCTTCCCCGAGCCCGGGGGGCCGATCATGATTATGTTGTGCCCCCCGGCGGCCGCGACCTCCAAGGCGCGTTTCGCGAACGCCTGCCCCTTGACGTCGGAGAAGTCGACCGTGTCGCTCCGCGCGCCGCGGAAGACCTCGCCGAGGTCGAGCCGGGCGGGGGCGATCGTCTCCTCGCCCCCGATGAACTTCACCAGCGACGCGAGGGAGCCGACCGGGTAGACGTCCAGCCCCTCGACGACGGCGGCCTCGGCCACGTTGTCGACGGGGACGATGATTCCCTTCTTCCCCTGCCGGCGCGCCGCGAGGGCGATCGGGAGAACGCCGCGCACCGGCCTGACGCTCCCGTCCAATGCAAGCTCGCCGAGGACGAGGTATTCGTGGAGCCCCTCGCGGGCCACCTGGCCCCCGGCGGCGAGGAGGCCGAGGGCGATGGGGAGGTCGAAGCTGGGCCCCTCCTTCCTGATGTCGGCTGGGGCCAGGTTCACGGTGAGGCGCCCGTCCGGAAAGACAAAGCCGGAATTCTGGACGGCGGCCCTCACCCGGTCGCGCGACTCCTTGACCGCCGCGTCGGGCAGGCCGACGATGACCACCGCGGGAAGCCCCCCGGAGACGTCCACCTCGGCCTCGACCGGGTACGCCTCCACCCCGTGGACGGCCCCGGAACAGACCCTGGCGAGCATTGCGTCCCCCCGGGGTTCATCATAGGCGCGGGGTCGGGGGGCGGGCAAGATAAATATGCCCCCGGACGGCCGACCCGGCCGTTGTCACCGGCCGGCCGCGAGTATCCTTCTCAGCGCCCCCCGGAGCCCGTGCGGGGTGACCGGCTTCTCCATGAAATACACCCTCTTCGCCCCCCGCGCCCCGGGCAGCATCTCCCGCTTGAGCACCGAGACGACGAGCACCGGCGCGGAGAACCCGCCCTCCCGCAGGCGCCTCACGAACGTCATCCCGTCCATCGACTTCATGATGACGTCGGAGATGACGAGGTCCGCGGGCTTCCGCGCCAGCATCCGGAGGGCTTGGAGGCCGTCCCGCGCGAACCGCAGGTCGTAACCCGCGGCCTCCCCCCCCAGCATATACCGGTAGATGGCGCGCATGTCGCCGTCGTCGTCTACGATGAGTATCCGTTTCACCGCGAGCCCCCCCCGCCCCGGCGGGCGCGCGGCCGCCGCAGGGGAAGCCGGACCACGGCGGTCGTGCCCTCCCCGTACCCCGCGGAGTTCAGATGGACCGTGCCGCCGTGCAGGGAGGCGATCTCGCGGCAGATCGGGAGGCCGAGCCCGGTCCCCGGCGTGGCGATGTTCTTCTTGAAGAACTCCGTGAACGCCGCATCCGCGTCCTTCGCGCCGAGCCCCATCCCGGTGTCCCTGATCCTGATCGTGAGCCAATTCCCGGCGCGCGAGGAGGAGAGGGAGACCGAGCCGCGCCGGGTGAACTTGACGGCGTTTTCCATCAGGTTGTAGAGCAGCGAGCGCATCATCCTCCGGTCCGCCGTGATCCGGTCCGCCCCCTTCCCGATGCGTACCGCGACCGCGATCTTCCGCTGGGCCGCGAGGTCCCGGATCTCCCCCGCCACCTCAGCCGCGATCTCCCCGATGGACACCCGCGCCGGTTTCGGCGCCGCGGTCCGGCCCTTCAGCGCGCACATCTCGACGATGATCTCCACCTCTTTCCTGAGCGTGGCGAGGTTGCGCGCTACGATCTCCTGCGCGCGCCGGACTCCGCCGAGATCGCCCGCGCCGAGGGCATCCCTCGCCATGGCGTGAGCCATCTCCATGACGGCGATCGGGGATTTCAGCTCGTGCGAAACGTCCCGGATGAGATTCCCCCTCATCGTCTCGACCCGCTTCCGCTCCGAGATATCCCGCACTATCCCCTGGGTCACCTCCCGCCCGCCGTACCGGATGCGCGACCCGGTGATATCCACGGGGATGAGGGTCCCGTCCCGGCGCTGAAGGAGGGTGTCGTCGGTCTCCACGGCGCGTTCCCTTCCCGCCCGCTCCAGCGCCGCCCTGTTCCGCCCCCGCTCCGACGGGGGGTGGAGACGGAAGAAGGGCCGCCCGCGCAGCTCCTTCTTGGAGTAACCGGTCATCCTCACGGCGGCCCGATTGGCGTCGACAAGCCTCCCGTCCGGCCCCGCCAGTATGATCGCGTCGCTGGCGCCTTCCATCAAAGCCCGGTACTTCTCCTCCGAATCGCGGATCGCCGCCTCGGCCTTCCGGCGCGCCGTGACGTCGGCGATGAGGGTGATGACGCGGAGCGTCTTCCCCCCCTCGATCACGGGCAGCTTTCGCGTCTCCGTGATCTTCTCCTCTCCTCCGAAGATGTGGCTCTCCTCGGTGGCGACGATGCCGCCCGTACGGAAAACGCGGCGGTATTCGCCCCGCACGGATTCCGGGAGGAAGGGGAATATCTCGAAGAGCGTCCTCCCCACGATCTTGCCTCTTGCGCCGAACCTCCTGGCCCAACGCGCGCACGCCCGGTTGGCCAGGATGATCCGCATGTCGCGGTCGACGACGTGGAGCGCCTGCCCGAGGGAATCCACGGTCGCGCGGTACTGAACCCACGACGCCTTGAGTTCCTCCTCCGCCCTCCCGGCGCGGATCACCTGCGAGGCGGTGTCTGCCGCGTCCTCGAGCAGCGCCGCCTCCTCGGGGGGGATCGCCCGCCTGGAGAAGAGGGCGAGGACCCCCATGGGCGCGCCCTTCTCCGTGAGGAGGCGGTAACCGGCGGCGGAGACGAGGCCGCGAGAACGCGCCCACGCGCCGTCGATGCCCGTCTCGCGGGCGTCGGCTCGGATGATGAAACCGGGGTCGCCGCTCGACGCGGCGCGCCCGGCATGGTAGGCCTGCATCGGCACGCGCCGGTGGCGGCCGTCGAGCCCGGTGCTGCGCCCGGCGCCCGCCGCCATGTGGAGACAGATGGACCGGCCGCGGCAGGCGTCCGGACGGCGGCCCGCGGCGGCGTGAACGCACCCCTTCCCGCACGCGTCCCCCGGGCCCGTCACCCAGATCCTGGCGATCTCCGCCCCGAAGATCTCGATGAGCCCCTGGGCGATGATGGAGAGCTTCCTGCGGAGGTCGAGGGAGCCGAGGAGCCGCTTCTTCAGCGCGCTCAGCCGCGATGCCATCACCCCGAGGCGCCTGCGCTGCGTCACATCGCTTCCGACCCCGAGGATGCCGGAGACCCCGCCTCGCGCGTCCCGTATCCCCCGGAACATCCACGCGACCCACAGCCTCCGCCCGCCGCGCGCGACGTTCTCCAGCTCCGCCTGCCCTTGCGCGTCCGGGTTCCTCGCCGCGGCCGCAAGGAAGTTCCCGAGCCACCTTCCGGCCCGCCCGCTCGCAGGGGCGATCGTCCCCAGAACGCTCTTCCCGAGGATCTCGCCCTGCGAGAAGCCGAAAAGGCGTTCGGCGCACTCGTTGAAAAAGATGACGCGGCCCGCGCTGTCCGTCTGGACGATCAGGCAGTTCGCGTGCTCGACGAGGGTGCGGTACTTCGCCTCGCTCGCGCGGAGACGCTCGTTCGTCTCGAGAAGGGCGCGGGTCCTCGAGGAGACGAGTTCCTCGAGGCGATCGCGGACCGCTTCAGTTCCTCGTCGAGCCGCCTTCGCTCGGTGATGTCGAACATCACGCCCTGGAGGAAGAGCGGCTCGCCGTCCGCGTCGCGCACCACCCTCCCCTCGTCCCTGATCCAGATCACCCTCCCGTCCCGCGCGACCATTCTGTACTCCAGGGCGATCGAGCGGTCCGGGGAGCGCCCGCGCGTCAGCTCATTGAGCACGCGCGCCCGGTCGTCCGGGTGGATCCTCTTCCGCCAGAGATCGGGGTCATCGCGGTAGTCGTCCGGGGTGAAGCCGATCATCTCTATCTGGGGGCTCACGAAGAGCGTGGTGCTCGCGTCGTCGAGCGCCGCGATGTACGTGATGGCCGGGATCTGTTCGACCAGGGCCCGGTACTTCGCCTCGCTCTTCCCCGGGGCCGCGCCCGCGTCCCGAACGCGATCCGCGGGACGCAGGCGCGAGGGGGCCTTTCCCGCGCGCGAACCCGCCCCGCTGCGCCCCCGGGCGGTGACGTCCCTCGCGATGAGCGTCGCCACGCGCGCGCGGGCGGCGGGATCGTAGGCGACGAAGGAGTCGATGAGCACCCGGCGTTCCCTGCCGTCGAGGGTCGAGAGGCGGTAGACGCTGCCGTGGACGCCGGGCCCCGGGCCGGGAGGGTCG
>CALLYX010000277.1 GCA_937858775.1 uncultured bacterium
GTCTACTCCACCCCCAATCCGGAGATCACGTCGATCTCCTCGGTCTTCGGATACAACCGCAACATGTTCTACGTCCTGGACCGGGAGATGCGGCGGTACGGCGTCCGCGGGCTCTTCGAGAAATCCGCAAGGGATCTCGGGCGCCGGCTAGCGCCCGCCGTGAAGCTCGCCCCGAGGAAGGAGATCCCCCGGCCCGCTCCCCAGCCGCCGCCCGGGGAGCGATATCCGTTCGCCGCCTTCATCAACCCATGCGACGTCGTTCAGGCAAGGCTTGAGATGATGCGCGAGGCGGCGACGACTGCGAATCCCCACATCGGCAACATCTGCAGGAAATACGGGATGAGCCGGCAGCTTTTCTACACCCTATACGACCGTTTTTCCAAGCAGGGGGCGGTCGGCCTCCTGAACAGGGTCAAGGGGCGCGCGAAAAAGACGCGCCCGCCGCTCTAGCCGCCCCGTACGCCCTTCCGCCCGAATCCCCGCGCCCCCCCCCTTGGTTTTCATTCCGTTTCGCGCGAACCCCTTTTCCGCATTGCCGAAGCGTCCGCGCAGCGGATATACTATGCCCCTCCCCGGCGGCGGCCGGGAGACGAAAGGAAGGGTGTCCTCATGCTGTCTTTCTTCCGACGCAGGATGAAGGTCATCCTGTGGATACTCACCGTCGTCATCATCATCTGTTTCGTCCCATGGGGAGTCGGGGTGAGGCTGCGCGCGCGCGGCTCGGACGCGCGCGCCGTCAACGCCGGGGAACTCTTCGGGAAGGCCGTCTCCCGCGGCGAGTACCGTGACGCCTACATGGCGACCGTCGCGAACGCCAAGCTCGCGGCCCTTTCCCTGAGCGACGAACAGGCCCGCGCCATGGCATGGGAACGCCTCATCCTCATCCGCGAGGCGCGCAGGATGGGCATCGCCGTCTCCGACGGCGAGCTCGCCAGGACGATCACGTCGCAGTTCGGAGGGGGCGGGTCTTTCGATCCCGCGCGGTACCAGGCGCTGATCCGGGGTGTAGCGCAGGTGGACCCGGAGACCTACGAGGAGTGGCTGAGGGAAAACCTGATGATACGCCGCATGAACGAGCTTGTCCGCGCCTCCGCCTGGCTTCCCGACCGCGAGATGACCCGGCGCTTCATGGATCGGGAAACCCGCTACGCCATAGAGTACGCGCTCGCGGCCGCGGCGAACGCGAAGGCGCCCCCCCCCTCCGCCGAAGAGGTGGAGGGCTATTATCGCGCCCACGGCCGGGAGTTCGTGACCCCGCCCGCCGTCAAGGTGCGCTGCCTTTTCTTCCCGTGGGAGCCTCCGAGAGAAGAACCCGCCGTCACCGACGATGAAATCAAGGCGTATTACGACGGGCACGGCGGAGATTTCGCGCACGGCAGGCGCGTCAGGGCGCGGGAGATAGTGCTCACGGCCGTCGGGGCGGAGAAGAACAAGGCCCGAGAGGAGGCTGGGAAGATCGTCGCGAGACTCCGCCGCGGCGAATCGTTCGCCAGGCTCGCGAAAAAATATTCGCGGGACAAGAAGACCGCGGCCGCGGGCGGGGACCTCGGCCTCCTGGAGGAGGGGGAACTGCCCAAGGAGATCGCCGCCAAGGCGTTCTCCCTCGGGAAGGGCGAGTTCAGCGAGCCGATCGAAACCGCCGGCGGCTACTCCATAGTGTCGGTAGACGAGATCCAGGAGCCGGGGACGAAGCCGCTCGATGAGGTGAAGGAATCCGTTCGATCCAAACTGCTCCGCGAAAGGAAGGAGCGCGCCGGCGAGGAAGCCAGGGATGCCGCCTACCGCATGGCGGTCGACGCCTCGCTCGCCCTCGTTGACAACCCGGATCTCGACGCCGTCGCGCGCGAGCGGAAGATCGAGGTGAAGGATATCGGCCCCTTCGCCGCCGGCGATACGGTCGCGGAGATCGGGCCGAACGCGGCTTTCTCCAAGGCGGCGTTCGAGACGGAGATCGGCGCGGCGAGCGACATCATCGAGATCCCCAAGAAAGGATATTGCATCGCGGTCCCGAGGGAAAAGACGGAGGAGAAGGCCGTGCCGCTCGAGGAGGCGCGGGGGAGGATAGTCGAGGCCCTGAAGGAGAGGAAGGCGAGGGAGGCGGCGCACGCCGACGCCGCGCGCATGCGAGCGGAGGTCGTGAGGCGCATGTCGGAAACAAAGGGCGATTTCGCCACCGTTTGCAAAAAGTTGTCCATCAAGACGGAGCGGAGCCTCCCGTTCACATCGCGCGGCCCCGTCGAGGGGCTGGGCGCCGAACCCGGGGTCGCCGCCGCGGCGGCCGAGTTGAAGCCCGGCGAGGTGAGCCCTGTTCTGGACATCAAGAAGGGATCCGTCTTCTTCGCCCTGCTGTCGCGGAAGGAGCCGGCGGAGAAGGAGACCGCCGAGGGGATGGAGCAGTTCCGGAGGCGCGCGCAGCGCGAGGAGGAGATGCGCGTCATCTCCGACTGGAACGCTTGGCTGCACGAGCAGGCGAGGAAGGTCGACTACCTCTCCGCGGAGGCGCCGCCCGACATGGGGGCAGGGGCCGACGAGGAGTAGCGGCGGCCGCCCACTTCGCCGCCGCCAGGGACGCGGAAACCACCCCGGTCACCCGGTCGAGGTAGGGGCCGGCCGGCGCCCCCTCCCCGCCTCCTTGGTCCCGGTCCTCCAGAGGGCGCGGACCGCGGCGCCGGGGACTCCTTACCTCGGCGCCGCCCCGGCGCGATAAGGCAGAGGGAAGGCGGCGCACAGCTCCGCAACCTCCCCGCGCACCGCGCGCGCCGCCGCCGGGTCGCCGATCCCTCCCAGCACCTTCGCGATCAGCCCCGCGATGCGCGCCATCTCCGCCTCCTTCATCCCGCGCGTGGTGACCGCGGGGGTCCCGATCCTGATCCCGCTCGTGACGAACGGCGTGCGCGTGTCGAACGGGATCATGTTCTTGTTGACCGTGATCCCCGCCGCGTGGAGCGCGTCGGCGGCGTCCTTCCCGGTCAGCCCCCGGGGGGTGAGGTCCACCAGCATCAGGTGGTTGTCGGTCCCCCCCGAGACGATCCTGAAACCGAGCGCGGCGAGCGCCGACGCGAACGCCGCGGCGTTTTTGACGACCCGGCGCTGGTACGCGGCGAACGCCTCCCCCCGGGCCTCCCCGAGCGCCACCGCCTTCGCGGCGATCACGTGCATGAGCGGCCCGCCCTGCATCCCCGGGAAGACGGCCTTGTCGAGCTCCTTCGCGAAGCGGGCGCGGCACAGCACAAGCCCCCCGCGCGGCCCCCTGAGCGTCTTGTGCGTGGTGGTCGTGACGAAGTCGGCGTGCGGGACGGGCGACGGGTGGCAGCCCGCCGCCACGAGGCCCGCCACGTGGGCCATATCCACCATCAGGAGCGCCCCCGCATCCCGGGCGATGCGGGCGAACCGCTCATAGTCGATCAGGCGGGAATAGGCGCTGGCCCCTGCGACCACCAGCTTCGGCTTCAGCGAGGCCGCCTTCCGCGCGACGTCGTCGTAGTCTATCCGCTCCGTGTCGCGCCGCACGCCGTACGAGTGGATGCGGTACAGCTTCCCGGAGAAGTTGACCGTATGCCCCATCGAGAGGTGGCCGCCGTGCGCGAGATCCATCGAGAGGATGTCGTCGCCTGGGGAGAGCACCGTGAAGTACACCGCCATGTTCGCCTGCGTCCCCGAGTGCGGCTGGACGTTCGCGTGCTCGGCCCCGAAAAGGGCCATCGCCCTACTCCTGGCGAGCTCCTCGACCCGGTCCACGTTCTCGCAGCCGTCGTAATAGCGCCTGCCCGGGTATCCCTCGGCGTACTTGTTGGTCATGACCGAGCCGGTCGCCTCGAGCACCGCGTGGCTCGCGAAGTTCTCCGAGGCGATGAGCTCGATCTCCT
>CALLYX010000278.1 GCA_937858775.1 uncultured bacterium
GGTCGTAGCAGCGCGTCGGCAGGTTGAGCAGGAGGCACGGCTTGCACCCTATCGTCTTGTAGCCGTGCATGACCAGGGGGGGAATGCGGACAAGGATCCGGTGGTCTTCGCCGATGAAGAACTCGTTCACCTCCCCCCGGGTCGGGGAGCCGTCCCGGCCGTCGTAGAGGACGACCTTCGCCATTCCGTCGACCACGGTTATGAAATCGACCTGCTTCTTGTGATAGTGCCACGCCCGCACTACGCCCGGGTAGTTCATCGAGACGTAAAGCTGCGCGAACCCCTCGAAGAACCCCTCGTCGCTCCTCAATATCTCCTGGAGATAGCCCCGCTCGTCGGAGTGGGGCGTCAACGCCTTGGTCCTGACCCCGTCAATCATCGCGCCTTCTCCTTTCATCCCCCGGTGCAGAGTATACCACGATCCCCGCCGCCTCTCAGCCCGGCGTTTCCGCCGCCCCGCCCCCCCCACCCGTGCAGCGCGTACACGAGCCCGCCGGCGACGCCCCATGCGATCACTATGATTCGCATCACCAGGTCGAGCGCCAGGGCCTGCTCGGCGGTCACGCCGAGGGCCGGGAAGAAATAGACGAACGCCCACTCCATCGTCCCCCACCCGGAAGGGGTCACCGGGGCCGCCGCGATGGTCCCGATGAGAGGGGTCAGCAGGAGGAGGTGGCGGTAATGCACCCCCGCCATCCCCAGGGCGCGCGCGGCGGCCAGCGTGACAAGTATGAAGCCGAATTGCATGCCGCAGGAGATCCCGAACGCCATGGCGAGGCGGCGCGGGTGCGAACGGTATATGTAGAGGGCGTCGTAGAGGCGCCTGACGTTCTCCCTGAACGGCATCCGGCCCACAATCCTCCCGGCGAACGGGAGCCTGGCGAGAAGTCCCCTGTTGTAGAGGATGGCGATCCCGGCGGAGATCGCGACGAACATCGCGAGAAATATCGCGGAGGCCTGTCGGAGCCCCCGGGTGCCGGCGTTCGCCGCCAGGCCCACGAACCCTATCGCGAAGAGGGAGAGAAATCCCATGATCCGGTCGGCGAGCACCGAGCTCACGGCCCCCTCCTTGCGGAGCGGATCGGCCTTGGCGCAATACCAAGCCTTGACGATGTCGCCCCCCATCGATCCGGGCATGATATTGTTGAAGAACTGCCCGATGAGCGCGAATCGCAACAGCGATCCGTAGCGCGCCCGGATCCCCTGGACGTCCACGAACACCTTCCACCGCCGCGCGAGGAGGGCCAGCAGCACGCCGTACGAGAGGGCGGTGATCGAGAAGAGGCGCGCGTCGATCCCGCGAAGGCGGCCCTCCAGTTCCCGCAGATCCACCTTCTTCCACAGGATGAGGGCTATGATCGCCAGGGCGAAGACGGCCTTCGCGGTACGCGTCAGGGTGCGGACGATCGGATTGCTCATGGTCGGCGCCGGTTGCGCCCCCGGCACGGCTTTGGTAGCATGGCGGACGTAGTATAGCAGAATCAACCCGGGGTGAAGCGCAATGAAACCGCCGATCTTCCTCATCTGCGC
>CALLYX010000279.1 GCA_937858775.1 uncultured bacterium
GCCCGGAGGTCCGCCCCGGGCGCGCGGGAGAGGAGGTCGGCGCGCGTCCCCGCCGGCTCCCACGCCGCCGACGCGGGGATGGAGGACGGAAACACGGCCCCGGCCCCGGCGGCGAGTTCGCGCGCGGCGCCTTTCACCCGCCCCGCCTCCCGGATGAGCCCCTCGAGCCGCGCGGGATCGAAATTGACGTTGGTGATCGTGCTGAAGAGGGCGCGGGCCGTGAAGACGCCGATAGACCTGTCGCGCGCGCCCTTCTCCGCCGCGAGGCGCGCGTACCACCCGATCCCCTTCACCGCCAGGACGAGAAGATCCTGGAGCGCCGAGGACTCGGGGTCCTTTCCGCAGACTCCCTGGACGACGCACCCCGTCCCCTTGGCCGTCTGTTCGCACTGGTAACAGAACATACCGACGCTCATGCCCCCCTCCCTTCCTTGAAGTCGCGCGGGTCAATCCGCAGCGACGCCGATAACGGCGCCCGCCCGCCTGCGCGGTTCGGCGCGCGCGCCCCTGTTCACGCCCCGGCGGGGATCCGCCCCCGGCCGCGCGGCCCGGGGCGGGGCGTCCCCTATTCCCTCACGTACACCTGCTGGAGTCGCCGCAGCGTATCGCGAAGCCTCCTGTGCTCCCCCGCCCCGAGCTTCTCCTCCACGATCCTTTCGAAGCCGTCCAGGATGGCCCCGTGCCGGTCCGCCGGGAGGCCCTCTTCCGCCGCCGCGAAGACGGTCGCCTCCTCCCGCTCGATATGCCGGATCATGAGGTCGCGGTAGGCGCACGCCGCGGCGATGACCTTCGCCGTCTCCGCCAATGTCGGCGAGAGAGGCGCAAGGTCGAGGATGACCGGGCGGTTGGAGAAGAATGAGGACTGGTGGAGGAGCCGCTGATCCAGTTCGGCGAGCCACTCGTCGAGTCCATCGGCCCCGCTGCACGTCTTTCCGAAGTCTGTGTTGTTCGAGAAGTCACCGTTGTTGCAGAGCGCCACGTTGCCCTCGGCGATCGCTTGGGCACGCTTCTCCTCGGCACTCAACTCCTTGCTCCCGCCGCCGCACGCAACCAAGGCGATCATCAGCAGCACTGGCGCGAGGAACACACGATGAGCCCTGAGGTGACCAGTCGTCACGATGCCGCCCTCTCCCCCGAATGTCGTCGTTAGCTAGAGGGTAGCCCCCCAGATGCCGTCGTCGAGGGGGCGAGGATGCCGAGCGACGATCCCTCCCTGCCGGCTGCGACCGCCGCCTGAACGCACAAATGGCCCCACCGTTGGTGGGGCCATCGGGTGGGGAGTTTCGCGAACCCAACAGCGTTGGTTTCGCGAACATCCCCTCGAAGC
>CALLYX010000280.1 GCA_937858775.1 uncultured bacterium
AACAGCAACACTGGCCGACGCATAACTGCTCCTTTGTTCACGACCATGGATATCCCGTGATCGCCATCACGCTTTGTGCGCCACGATAATCCGCCGTGTGGCATGTTTGGTCCTTTTGCCGCTTTCGCAGCCTCAGCGCCTGCTAGAATCGACCCTGTCACTCAAAGAGGAATCCGCATGAACAAATCATTGGTGGTTGGCGCCCTTTTTGGCGCCGCCGTTGCAACGGCCGCCGGCGGATTCGCCGGCTACAAGATGCTCAGCACGCCCGAATACGCCGACGTGGTGGCCGTGACCGCTGTAACCGAACGGGTGGAAACGCCGCGCGAGGAGTGCCACGACCAGGTCGTGACCCGCAAGAAGCCGGTCAAGGACCAGCACAAGATCACCGGCACCGTGATCGGTGCGGTCGCCGGTGGCCTGCTCGGCGACGACACCGCGCCGAATCCGTCGGAAGCGTCATTGGCGGCGCTGGGCTCCTGCCTCGCGGTCGGGCTGCACGCCAACGCGGTGCATCGCGGCTGGATCGTCAACAAGCTCGAGCTGCAGCTCGAGCGCCTGGCGGCGGCGCCCCCGGCCGACTGCGTCGTCGGCCTCGCGCGGTTCGTCGGGACCGAACAGGTAGCCGTGGTATACCCCCGTCGCCATCGCCACCGCGGTGACAGCCAGGAGGAAGAGAGAAAGGCGCCGTGACATGGGTGCGGTTTCCGCCGGGGCGCGGGGCCAAAAACCGCCCTCAGCCCGGCAGATTATACGCCCGATCCCCGCGCCGTGCAAAGGGAAATGCTGAATGGAATGCCGGATGCAGACGGAATGGATACACCCTGCTTCCGGCCGCCCCGAGGCGCCGTCACGATATCACGATATCTTGTTGCCCGGGGGGGGGGAGATATGGCAGATCATGCCTCTGTTTTCAGGCCTCGGAGGCGATTTGGCGGGGCCCTTTTGAGCCGTGAGCCGGAATGGAGAGCCGAAGGGCGGAGGGCGCGAGACTCAATCCCCCGCACAGGCCCCCCCCGCCCCGCGGCGTACGCGCCCCCTTGGGTTCTACAGGGGCCGCCCGCGATTCGGGTATAATAGCCGCACCGGAGGCCGGCGCGCCATGCCGCAATCGAAAAGGAGATCCGCCATCCCGATCCGTCCCGCCGCGCTTTCCCTGCCCGAGGTGCGGGTGGTGGAGGCGTCGGCCGGATCGGGAAAGACCTACGCCCTCGCCCTGAGGTATATCCGCCTCCTGATGGCGCCCGGGGAGGAACTGCGCTCGATCCTCGCGATCACCTTCACCAACAAGGCCACCCGCGAGATGAAGGCCAGGATCCTCGAGCTCCTCAAGCGGCTCGCCCTCGGCGCATTCCGCGGACGCGCGGAGAAGGCGGAGCTCCTGGCCCACTTCTCCGCAGGCGAGGCGGCCGCGCGGACGCTGTCCGCGTCCCTGGTCGACCGTATCGTGCGAAACTACCATTGGTTCCAGGTTCAGACCATAGACAGCTTCATCAACGTGCTCCTCTCGGGCTGCGCCGCCGAGCTGAATCTCTCCCCCCGTTTCAGGATCGAGCGCTCCTCCGGGGAGCACCTCTCATGGGCTCTGGACCGTTGCATCGAGCGCGCGGGCCGCGAGGCCCCGGTGCGCAGGGCGATCCGGGCGTTCGTCGACCAGCACCTGCGCCTCGACCGGCAGGCGTCGTGGTTCCCGAGGGAGAAGATGCGCTCGACCGTCGAGGCCTTGATCGCGGAGTACAATCTCTCGGGAAAGCGGTTCGCGAAGAGCGGGTGCTCGCCCCGCGCCACGAAACGGAAACTCCTCGCGGACCTGACCGCGCTCCGGTCGTGCCTGCCCGCGGGGACGCGGGCGCACCTGGTAAAGGCGTTGGACGACGTCGTCGGGAAGGGCGGCGGCGCCCTCGACCTGGGCGATTTGACGAGCGCGTATTTCCTGCGGGACGACTTCCCGATTACGAAGGGAAATGAGGCGCCCCCCGGCTGCCTCGCCCTCTGGCGGCGCATCCGCGCGGCGATTCCGCGCGCCTCCGAGGAGGAGGCGCGTTCCTTCTTCGACTGCTATATCGACCTCTTCGATCTCGTCTCCGGCGAGTTCGCCTCCCGCGCCCGGGAAGACGACCTTGTCTTCCTGAACGAGCTGAACCGCCTCGCCCGGGAACTCTTTTCGAGCGGGCGGGTGGGGGTGCCGGAGCTGTATCTCCGGCTCGCGACGGAGTTCCGGCACTTCCTCATTGACGAGTTCCAGGACACGAGCGACCTGCAGTGGAACAACCTCGAGGGGATGGTCCGCGAGGCGCTCTCCGCCGGGGGATCGCTCTTCTACGTGGGCGACCGGAAACAGGCGATCTACCGCTTCCGCGGAGGCGACGTGGGGCTCTTCGACGCCGTCGCCGCCGGTCTCGCGGGACAGGCCCCGGTGCGCCGCGAGTCGCTCGGCCTCAACCGGCGGAGCGCCCGCG
>CALLYX010000281.1 GCA_937858775.1 uncultured bacterium
GATCAGCGCCGAGACCGATTCGCCGATCTCGACCGGCGGCACCTGGAAGCGCCATTTCAGATCGTTGGTGCCGAGCATCAGCACGACGAGGTCGATCGGCCGATGGCTCTCGAGCACGGCCGGCAGCACGGCGAGGCCGTTCTTGTGGGCGCCGGAAATCGGATCGGGATGGACCGTGGTCCGGCCGGGCAACCCCGCCTCGACCACCTGCCAGCCGCCGCCGAGGCTGGCGCGGACGAGGAGGCCGTTCGTGCGCGCGCTGAAGCGCACCCCGTTCCCGGGGAGGCCTTCATCGCCTGCCGGCCGCGCCGCCCAGCCGTCAAACGCGCCGGAATAAGACGGGAACAAGCGGTCCGCGGCGGGGCGCTACTTCACCGCCGGGATGAGTCTCGTCGGGACGAACCCCTCCGAGGAGAGCGGGGAGCGGGCGCTCAGGTGCTCGGCCAGGGCGTCGCGGTCGAGGATGCCGGTGTCCTTCACGTCGCGCCCCTCGAGGAAGGTCGCATACGAATCCCCGCCCTTGGCGAGAAACGAGTTGGTGGCCACCTTGTACGACCCGCGCGGGTCGAGCCCCCGCCCGCCGCAGGCGAGCGACCTGACCCTCGCCCCGGGCGGGGCTGAGGGCGAGTACTCCACCCTCAGGCCGGAGACCTGCAATATCCCGTTCGCCAGCGTGAGCCCCTGTTCCACGATCCTCCGGATCTGCTCCCCCGTGAGTGTCATGGTGTAGAGGGTGTTGTCGAACGGCATGACGGTGTATATATCGCGGAGGGTGACGTCCCCCTTGAGTATCTGGCCGCGTATCCCGAAGCTGTTCATGAACGCCATATCCGCCCCGGTCGCCGCCAGCACACTGTCCGCGATCAGGTCGCCGAGCGCCCCCTCGCCGGTGTCGCACCCGGTGAAGTCCGACCGCGACTCGGCGACGACCGTGTCGAACTTCCCGCCGACGGCGGCGCCCCATTTTTTCACGATGGCGGCCACAGCCGGGTCGGGGGGGCAGCGCCCCTCCTCCAGGCGGATGAGCACGTAGCGCCAGCGGGCGACCCTCCCGCGCGCGTCCACCCGGCAATCAACCCTGCCGAGGTACTGCCCCATCCCCCCGGCCTGAACGATGATCGTCCCCGTGCGGCGGACGAGGATCGGCCTCTTGAGGAGCTCGTGGCCGTGCCCCCCCACCACGATCCCTATCCCCTCCACCCCCTCGGCTTTCCTCCTGTCCTCCTCCGAGCCGCAGTGGCTGAGGAGGACGACGAGATCCACCCCCTCGGCCCTCAGTTCCGCCATGCACGCCCGCACGATCTCCTCGGGCTTCTCGAAAACGATCTTTCCCGTCCTCCCCGGCATCACGATCGCGGGCGTCGTCTCCGTGATCACCCCGATTATCCCTACCTTGAGGCCGCCGCGCTCGACCACGGCGTACGGGCGCAGCGGGGGCGGGGGCGCCGCGGCGGGGGGGATGCGGACGTTCGCCCCGAGGACGGGGAAGCGCGCGCTCCGAACGAGCGCCGCCGCGACATCAATACCGAGGTCGAACTCGTGATTGCCGACCGCCATGGCGTCGTAGCCGACGGCGTTCATCACATCCGTCGCCGCGAGGCCCTTCGACAGGTTCCCCTCCGGCGTGCCGAGGAAGATGTCGCCCGCGTCGAGAAGCAGCGTCGGAACGCCCGCCGCGTCGTTGTGCGCGCGTATCCCGCGCACGCATCCGGCCAGGACGGCGGCGCCGCCGAGGGGTCTCTTCCACCCCTCGACCCTCTCCGGCATCAGGTGGCCGTGGACGTCGTTCGTGTGGAGGATGCAGAGGGGGCGGAGCGCCGGGGATGCGCAGCCGCAGAGGAAGATCGCGGCGGCGAGCGCGATGCGCGCGAGGCGTTTCGTCAGGACGTTCATCGCGGGGCGCTCACATCTTAGTGCACGGCTCGCACTCGCGCCGCCGCCTGCGTGCCGGCAACTCGGGGGCCTCCTTGATGCAGGTCCCGAGTATCCCGAACGACCGTGCGAACAGAGCCATGCTGCGGCGGTCCAGCCGCGCCGGCGCCTCCCCCACGTCGCGCCACCCGGCGGCCGTGAGGTCGTCCGGGGGGATGGCGAGCGAGTCCCAGTTCCGGAATAGCCGCCCCCACTCGCAGCGGAGCGCGTCGCGTATGATCCCCTGGTGGGTGGGGTACCAGAAGGAGTCGTGGTAGAGCACGCTCGCGATGTAAGCCCACGGCGCGAGCGCCGTCTTCAACGTCCACTCGATCGGCCGCCGGAGGGGGCCCCAGTATATCTTGTGCTGCATCCGGCTCGCGAACGTCATCCTTCCGAACGGCCCGTCGAAGCGCCAATTCTCCTCAGCCGCGCCGCGGTCGCCCGCTATCTCTATTCCCCGCGGGTCGGCGCAGCCGAGTCCCGCGTCGTGCGCGAGGCGAAGGAACCTGAGGTCCCGGAGCGGGTCGAACCCCATCATCCGCGCGGCGACCGCGTCGATGGCGACCTGGTCGGACGAGGCGAGGATTACGTTCTTGACGTACGGGCGCATGCAGCGCGGCCCGGGACCGTCCCCGGCGAAGGTGCCGTCCATCACCGCGAAGACGCCGCGGTGGATCTTCTTCTGTATCAGGAGGAGATCCACGAGCGTCTCGTGGATGACGGGGTGGGTCCAGTGCCGCCGCTCGTTCAGGAGGCCGCCGAAGGCGTTCTTCATGGCGCCGGTGGTGGTGGTGAAGACGTGCGTCTTGACGGTGGGGAGATGGATGATGTTCTCCCCGAGAAAGCGGCGCGGGATCATGAAGCCGCCGGGGTAGACCTCGTTGAGGCAGAGGAACCGCCTCGCCAGGTCGCCGACGGCGTCCCGTATGTTGATCCACTCCTCCCCCTCGTACAGGTGGATGTTCCTGAGGCCGTGTGCCCGTATGACGTTCAGATGCTTGTTTTCCCGCTCGCCGAGGCGCGCGTCGATGACGACGGTCCGGTTGTGGCAGCCGTGGATCAGCGCCGGGTCGTAGCCGTCCCTCTTCATGGCCCGGATGACCCCGTCAAGCTGCCACGGGGTGGTGGAGGAGGCCGGGAAGAAGAAGTGCCACGAGATATTTATCTTCAGGGCGGTGTCGACATCCCGCGCGATGACATCGCGGTAGCCGGCCAGATTCATGAGGCGGTGGTAATCCTCGAGCACGGTCGCGGGGGATGTGCGGAGGACGGCTACGGTCGGCTTCTTCATGGCGCCCGCATCATACCATCTTCCCCCCGGCGGCGCCACCCGCCCGGCGGCCGGCTTGAGGCCGACCCCGCCCTCGGGTATACTGTGCGCATGGACGCGCGGCTCGAATCCCCGTGGCGGCGGGCCCTCCGGGTCATCCCCGGCGGCGTGAACTCCCCGGTGCGCTCCTTCGCGGCGGTGGGCGGCGAGCCGTTCCTCGTCGAATCCGCCCGCGGGGCGCGCCTCCGGACTGCCGACGGGCGGGAACTCCTCGACTGCGTCTGTTCATGGGGCCCCCTCATCCTCGGGCACGCGCACCCCGCCGTCCTGGCCGCCGTCGAGGAGGCCCTAGGAAAGGGAACGACATACGGGGCGCCCACGCCGGGCGAGACGGACCTCGCGGAGATGATCACCGGGGCGATCCCTTCCGTCGAGCAGATCCGCCTGACGTCCTCCGGGACGGAGGCGGCGATGTCGGCCATACGGCTCGCGCGCGCGTTCACCGGCAGGACGCGCGTCGTCAAATTCGCGGGCTGCTACCACGGCCACTCCGACGGCCTCCTTGTCACGGCCGGCTCCGGCGCCGCCACTTTCGGCGTTCCGGACAGCGCAGGCGTCCCGGCCGCCTTCGCCCGCGAGACCGTCCCGCTCCCCTACAACGACACGGGCGCCGCGGAGGCGCTGATGCGGCGGGAGGGCGACTCGGTCGCCTGCGTCATCGTCGAGCCGGTCGCCGGCAACATGGGCGTCGTGCCGCCGCGCCCCGGTTTCCTGGAGGGATTGCGCGCCCTCACGCTCGCGCACGGGGCCCTCCTCGTCTTCGACGAAGTGATAACCGGCTTCCGCCTCTGCTACGGCGGGGCGCAACGGCTCTACGGCGTTACGCCCGACCTCACGGTGCTCGGGAAGATCATAGGGGGCGGCCTGCCCATGGGCGCGTTCGGCGGGAGGAGGGAGATCATGCGGCTCCTCGCCCCCGGCGGCCCGGTCTACCAGGCGGGGACGCTATCCGGGAACCCCCTAGCCGTGGCGGCGGGAATCGCCACGCTCTCGATCCTTTCCTCCGGGAAGGCATACCCCGTCCTCGAGGCCGGGGCGGCGCGCCTGGCGGAAGGACTCGCGCGGGGATGCGCGGCGGCGGGGATTCCGTGCAGCGTCTCGCGCGCCGGATCCCTGCTCACCCTCTTCTTCCGGCCCGGCCCGGTCCACGACTGGGGGTCGGCGCGCCGCTCCGACCTTGCCCTTTACGGCCGCTTCTTCCACGCCATGCTCGAACGCGGCGTCTTCCTCCCGCCGTCGCAGTTCGAGGCGATCTTCCTTTCGGCGGCGCACACGGACCGGGATATAGACCTGATCCTCTCCGCCTCCCGCGAGGCCCTGGAATCGGAGGCGCCTACCGCGGCCCGTCCCCGCGGCGGCGACTAAACCCCGTCCATCCCCGCGGCCGCCCGCCGCGCGCGGCGCCCCCGCAAGGCGCTGACAGCCGCCGTCGCGGCCAGCGTCGCCGGGAGGAGGAAGAGCGCCTGCTCCGGCCAGAAGAGCCCGATCGATCCCGGACGCCACGAGAACGGGAAGAGCCATAGGTACTCGGGCCCGACCTGCCTCTGGCACGCGTCGAGGGCGAGATGCAGGGCTGCCCCCGCGAGGAGGCAGGCGAAAGCCTCCCGCCTGATCGGCGGCACGAAGAGGAGGGAGACCAGGGCGCAGTAGACCGCGCAGACGGCCGGGGAGTGGAGCGGCTGGACGAACGGGTAGGCGGATGGGAAGAGGATGTGGATGGGGCGGGAGATGATGTCCGGGAGGATCGTCCCGAGGGCGAAAAGCGGGAAGCGCCTGGCGAGGAGCCCGCGGCGGAGGAGTTGCGCCGCGCATAGATGCGTCAGCAGGTCCGGCATCGTTTCACCCCGCGGCGGCCGGCGCGGCCGTCATAGCCCCTTTCCCGCCCGTATCCCCGCGGAGGCCCGGACGGCGGGCTTCCCGTCCTCCTCGACGACGAGGATGCACTCCGTGCGCGGCAGCTTCTCCGCCAGCCGGATCGCCTCCCTCTCCCCCATCACGACGAATGCCGTGGCGAGCGCGTCCGCCGCCGTGCAGGAGTCGGCCAGTACTGTCGCGCTCATGACGCCCCGGCCGGCGGGGCGGCCCGTGCGCGGGTCGAAGATGTGGCTGTAGCGTTTTCCGCCCTCGATGAAATAGTCGCAGTAATCCCCCGAGGTGGCGACCGCCCTGTCCACGAGGTCGAGCGTCGCGAGGATCCCATCCCCCCGCGGGTTACGGACCCCCACCCGCCACGCCCCTCCGCGCGCGGGCGCGCCGAGGCAGTAGCAATCTCCCCCGATCTCCACGAGCGCCCCACGCACCCCCCCCTCCCTGAGCGCCGCCGCCGCCCTGTCCACGGCGTATCCGGCAGTTTCAGCGAAATCAACAGCCGAGGGCACGACTGCCGCAATGTACTTGCTCTCAGCATTTACAATAGGACGCATCTCCCTGTCATAGATAGTCCCCTGACTGTCGTCAGCACTTATTGTAAACTCTGCATTTTTCTCAGCCGCACGGACATTAGTCTGCTTCACCGACAAAGCGTAGTAATCCGCAGAAAGCAGAATGAACATGATGAAAAAA
>CALLYX010000282.1 GCA_937858775.1 uncultured bacterium
CGGCCGGATGGCAGAGTGCTTCGCGACATGTATCTCCTGCAGGTCAAGGACCCGTCAGAGTCGAGGAAGCCGTGGGACTACTACAAGGTCCGTGCGACGATCCCGGCTGATCAGGCGTTCCGGCCGATGGCGGATGGTGGGTGCCCGCTCGTCAAATAGTCGTTTCCCGTCATGCCGGCCGACGGATGCAGTTGGAATGCGGATGCCGTCGGCCTGACGGGCGAACTCCTCGCGTTCGAGCGGTCGCGGCGTTGCCGCGCCGCTCAACGCTCGGGGGAGCAACGCGTCCGTGGCAAGGTGTCGAATTAGGGAAGGTCTGATCAAGCCTTCGAAAAGTCGTTCGTTGTTCACGTCGCTCGCTTTCGGCGACACATTCACGACAGATTTCGCGTTTTCGGGTCCCGCGACACGCGTTTCGGGTCCGGATCTCGCGCTTTCCGGTGCTGCTGACGCAATTATCCTGTCATCGCCAACAACCGCCGTCGTGCCATCCACAGATTCGACAGCGCGAACAGCGTAATCACATGCGCCGTGTTTTTCGCCAATCCGCGGAAGCGCACCTTCATCAAGCCGAACTGGCGCTTGATGACCCGGAACGGATGCTCCACCTTCGCCCGCACGCTCGCCTTGCGCTTCTCGATCGCCTCGAGCTTGCGCTTCTCGCGCCCATCGGCCATTGCCTTGATCCTGCCGCGCTTGGCCGCGATCTGCCATTCCAGCTTCTTGCGCTGCACTCGCTTGTCCGCGCCGGTGTAGCCCGAGTCCGCATGCACGACTTGTTCCTTCCCGTGCAGCAGCTCATGCACCACCTCGACATCAGCCTCGTTCGCCGGCGTCGTCGCCACGGTGTGCACCAGCCCCGAATCGGCATCCACCCCGATGTGCGCCTTCATCCCGAAGTGCCACTGGTTGCCCTTCTTCGTCTGGTGCATCTCCGGATCGCGCTCGCCGTCCGCGTTCTTCGTCGAGCTCGGCGCCGCGATGATCGTGGCGTCCACGATGCTTCCCCGCTTGAGCATCAGCCCCTTGCGCGTCAGGAACGCGTTCACCCGCGACAGGATCTCCGGCGCCAGCTCGTACTCCTCCAGCAGATGCCGGAAGTTGAGGATCGTCGTCTCGTCCGGAATCGCCTTCGTCAGCGACAGCCCCGCGAAGACACGCATCGGCGTGATCTCGTAGAGCGCCTCTTCCATCGCCGGATCGCTCAGCCCGAACCAGTTCTGCATCAGGTGCACCCGCAGCATCGTCTCCAGCGGGTACGGATGCCGTCCGCGACCAGCCTCCGGATACACCGGCTCGATCAGCGACACCAGCGACTTCCACGGCACGACCTGGTCCATCTCCTCGAGGAACACCTCGCGCCGCGTCTTCTTCCGCTTTCCCGCGTACTCGGCATCCCCGAAACTCATCTGGCTCATCGCGTGCCCCGCTTGTCAGTGTCGCAATATCTGACCACAATCAACGCGACTTGTTCAGACTTTCCCTAGTTGTCTCTTTCGATGCCCTTGGCCTTGACGATCGCGCCAAAGCGCTCGAGTTCGGCCTTCATGAAGGCGCCGTATTCATCAGGGTTCGCGTCGGCGGCGACGCGCCAGCCGAATGCCGCAATCTGCTTGGCGACCTCCGGATCGCGCAGCGCGTCGACGGCCTGACCGAGGCGGTGGAGACGCCGATCGGCTTCCTCCCCGCGGCATCGTCGGCGCCGGACGGGGGATACGACTACGTGCTCCTCGTCCCGTACGACAACGCCCCCGCGCCGGCCCAGGGGCCGGCAGGCGGTGGATAAGGGGTTGCATGGACAACGTACCCGCGGCGCGTTTCCAGCGCTTCACGGCGTGGGCGGCCGTCGCAGGCGCCTGGGTCCTGTTCGTCCTCGTTCCGCTCGCCTGGTGGCCGAGGGATCCGTACGGGCTAGTCAAGTGGGTGTTGATGGGGTGGGTGACGTTCTCCGTCTTCTCGCTCCGCCTCGCCGCCTTTTTCGCCGCCGGCGGGATCCCCTTCAGGCGCAACGCGATCAACCTCCCGCTGGCAACCCTCCTCGCATGGTCCTGCCTCTCCCTCTGGACGGGCACACCGCGCTACTATGTCCGCTGGCGCCTCTACGAGCTGCTCCTCCTCGCCCTTCTCTACGCCGCGCTCGTCTCCTCGGCATCCGGCCCCGCGCGGCGCCTCTCCCTCGCATCGGCCGCCCTTGCCGGTCTCGCGGCCGTCTCCATCCTGGGCATAGCGCACTACGCTGGTCTCTTCGCGATGGAGAGCCCCTGGGGCACGGGCCTCGGCGCACGCGTCTATGCCACGATGCTCAACCCCAACTACCTCGCGGATTTCATCGTGGGCCTCTTCCCGATGACTCTCGCCCTCTCGGCGTGGAACGCCCGCCGGCCCGGGGCGCGGGCCCTGCTCGTATCCGTCGCCGCCGTGTCGTTCCCCTGCCTCCTCTTCACCGTCTCGTGGGGTGGGTTGGCGGGATGGGCCGTTTCCGCCGCGCTCTGCGTCCGCCTGGCCGCAGGGGGGCGCCGCCGAGCCGCGCTGCGGCCGCTCGCGGGGCTCCTCGCCCTGCTTGTCGCCGCGCTCGCCGTCTTCCTTGCGGCGAACCGCCGCACCGTGGCCTCCGATTTTACGGGGATGAAGACCCGCGCCCTCTACTGGCGGGCGTCGTGGAGGATGATCCGGGAGCGGCCGTTCATCGGGCGCGGCCTGAACGCCTTCCAGCCGTATGCGCCGTACCACCTCACCCGCATCTCCGCCGAGGATTTCCCCGACGGCGTCCCGGACGGGGCGGTGACGGTATACGAGGGCGGCTTCGCGCACAACGAGTTGCTCGGGACATGGGTCGAGACCGGGATCGTCGGGGTGGCCCTCCTCGCCTGGCTCATGGCCGGTTTCTTCGTCCAGGCCGCTCGGAACCTCCGCCTCGACGCCGGGCCGCTCGAGACGGCGCTCAACGTCGGGGCGGTCTGCGGCGTCTCCGCGATGCTCGTGCAGGGAATGGTCAGCTATCCGTTCCGCGTCCCGGCGTCCACGGCGAGCCTCGCGCTCCTCCTCGCCCTCGTCGGGAGCGGGGCGGCCGCCGGGGGCCTCCGCCCCTCCTGCGCCGCGGCGCCGAAGCCCTTGCGCCTGTTCCTGTGCCTCCTTTCCATCGCGGCCGGCGCGGCCCTTTTCCCGCTCGCTGCGAAGCCGCTTATGGGCGAGATGCCCTACGTTGCGGCCCGCTACGCCTCTTACGCCGGAGAGTGGAGGCGGGCGCGCGCCCTCTGCCGGCGGGCGTTCGCGCGCTCGGTCACCGAGCCGGAGGCGTACGATCTCCTCGCCGAGGCGGAGGAGAAGTGCGGTTCCCCCGTCGGGGCGATCGCGGCGCACCTGAAGAAGCTGGGGCTCAAGCCGTACGACGTGCGTGCGCGCACGGGGCTCGGGATCCTCTACGGCCGGCTGGGGATGGAACGCGAGTCGGAACGCGCCTTTCGCGGCGCGATCGACCTCGAGCGGCACGACTCGGCGCAGGCGCGCGTGCGCCTGGCGGAGTCGCTCCGGCGTCGCGGGGACGCGGCGGGGGCTTATCGGCTCCTTCAAGGGGGGGCGCGCAGGCACGCCGGTGATTGGATGCTCAGGAACGAGATCGGCATTCTCCTCGCCGCGCGGGGCGACAGGGAGGGGGCCGTGAGCGAGTTCGCTGCGGCGCGTGCCATGGGCGGGGGGGAGACAGCCGCGTACAACCTGCGCCTCGCCTCCGCGCCGGGCGCGACTCGTGACGGCTATCTCGACCTCGCCGGGCGCGATTGGATCGCGGAGCGGCTGCGGCGCGCGAGGCGGGCCATCCGCGCCGGGGAGATGCGGCGTGCTCGCGGGGAGTTCGCGGCGGTGCACGCCAGGTATCCGGATTTCCCCGCGGCCGCGTCCGCGCTGGGCCGGCCGCAGACCGAGGGGGGGGAGGGATAGCCGATGGCCGCGGGCCGCCGGGCGCGCAGCGCAGCACCCCTCACGGCGATACTCCTGCTGGCGACGTTCTGCCTTGCGGTCTTCGACATAGCCGAGCACGACTACTGGTGGCACCTCGCGACGGGGAAGTACATCCTGGGGCATCGCGCCGTTCCGCGCGCCGATGTCTTCTCCTACACCGCCGGGCTGCCGTGGGTCGCACACTACTGGCTCGCCGACGCCGTCGGCTACGCGCTCTACCGTGCTGTCGGGACCCCGGGGATGATCCTGCTGAACGCCTCCGTCATCACGCTCTCTTTCTGGCTCGTCCTCCTCGCGGCGCGCGCGTCGGGCGGCGGAAGGATCGTCGCGCCGGTGGTGGCGTTCGTCGCGGCCTTCGCCGCCCGGCCGCGGTTCTACGTCCGCCCGGAGACCTGCTCCTTCCTCCTCACGGCGCTCTACTTGTTCATCTTCGCCCGCTGGAAGCGGGGGCGGGGGGGGAACGCCCTGCTGTTCCTCTTCCCGCCGCTCCAGTGCCTCTGGGCGAACTCCCACGGCGGCGGCTCCGTGACGGGCCTGCTGCTCCTCGCCTGCTTCACGGCGGGGGAGGGGTTGAACGCGATGCGGCGACCCCCCCGCGGGGCCGGCCCGGACCGGGGCGTCGCCCTTCTCTCCGCATCCGCCCTCGCGGCGTTTGCCCTCTCCTTCGCCAACCCGAATACGTATCGAGTCGTCTTCTATTTCCTGATGAGCCGAGACCCGGTCTTCCGTTTCATCGCGGAGTGGCGCCGGATGGGGGCGGCCGACGTCCTCGGCGTGCACGGGGCGCTTCTCGCCGCCGGCGCCGTCCTCCTGGCCCGCTCATGGAGGCGGACGGACTTCACCGATCTCGCCCTCTTCATCTCCCTCGGCGCGCTCTCCGTCGACGCCCCTCGCACCCTCCCGTTCTTCGCGATGGCCTCCGTGCCGATCATCTCCCCGCGCCTGCGCGAGGAGCTGTCCCAATGGTCGTCGCGGCCGCCCGCGCGGGCCCTGTGGAGACGAAACGGCGCGCGGCTCGAGCTCGCCGCCGCCTGCGCCGCGGCGTGCTTCACCGTCTGGTTCCTCTTCAGGGATGCGGGGCGGTTCGGACGGGATTACGCCTTCGGCCTCGGCGTGAACTGGAAACTCTTCCCGGTGCAGGCGGTTGACTTCGTCGAACGGAACCGCGTCGAGGGGCCGGTGTTCAACTCCTATGGGATCGGCGGCTACCTGATATGGCGGCTCTACCCGCGCGAACGCGTCTTCGTGGACGGAAGGGTGGAGATGTACGGCACGGAGTTCCTGAAGGCCTACATGCTCTACTGGAGGCCCGAGATCTGGGAGGGGTACGTAGCGAGGTACGGGATCTCCTGCGCGATCATCGACCGGGAGCCGGAGTACACGACCCGCTACCTCGACGAGAATCCCGCCTGGGCCCTCGTCTTCTTCGACGACCGGGCGATGGTCTATCTCAGGGATATACCGCGGAACGCGGAGCTGATCCGGCGGTACCGCTACCGCTTCATCCGCCCGGGCGACAAGAGGTTCGCCTATCTCAACCCGCTCCTCGCGGATCCCGCGACGGCGGCGGCCGTGACGGACGAGCTGAAGAGGAGCCTCGGCGACGAGCGGTGGAACTTGAACTCGCGCCTCATGCTCGGCTACTGCTACGCCCGCATGGGGAGGGCCTATTTGCCCCTCGCGCTCGAGCAGTACCGCCTGGCGGCCTGGCTCATGCCGGAGGGGAGGGATATCCGGGCGAGGATCGCGCGGATCGAGAACGAGATGGCCTCCGCGCGGGCGGGGGGAAATCTGGTACGATAACCATCTTGAGCGGCGGCGTCAGCCGCTGGGGACGCGGAGCAGATCGCCGTATCGGGGTGCGGGCGCAGGGGGGTTGTTCCATGGCCCCCCGCCCCGGGGATGGGCCCGATGGGCGCTCCCTGGGGGGCGGGGCGGCGGCCGCTGAAAACGCAAGGCGTCGGGGGCGATCTTGATTCTCGATAGCCGCGCAACTTGACCGCTCGGCAGCCCCCCGGACCGTCCGGCTGCGTGAACCGCTTGGACATTTCAAACCGGCAGGGTGGGGCGCGATCCGAGATGAAACACGCCAAGCTGCTTGCCTTCCTGATGGCGGCCGCCTTTCTCGCGCGCCTCCCGCTCTGCCTCGAGCCGCCGGAGGCCCTGGTCTCGAAGGCCGTCTCGGACGACATGTTTTACTATCTCTGCATGGCGCGGAACGCGGCGGGGGGGCGCGGGGCGACCGTGGACGGGGAGAACCCGACGAACGGCTTTCACCCGCTCTGGCTTCTCGTCCTGATACCCATGTACGTGGCGACCGGCGGCGGGGCTGCGTTCATCCACGGAGCGCTCGCGGCCCTGACGCTCTTCTCTGTCCTCTCCGCGTGGTTTCTCTACGCGCTTCTCCGGCGCGCCTGCGGGGAGTGGCCGTCGCTCCTCTCCGCGCTCGTCTGGCTCTGCTGCCCGTACGCGGTCATCGTCGGCCTTTCGGGCGTGGAGGCGCCGCTCTACGTGCTCCTGCTCGGCGCCGTCTCGTGCGGGCATCTCCGGGTCAGGGAGACGGGGTGCGGCGCGCGTTTCGTCCTCGGCCTCCTGGCGGGCGTCTGCGTCCTCGCCAGGTTGGACGGGGCGGTGATCGCGGCGGTGATCGCGGCGGAGATGCTCGCCTCCCCCGGGGCGCGGGGGATCCCGGCCCGGAAACGGCTCCCCCGCGCCGCGTCCTTCGCCGCCGGCTGCGCCCTCCCGGTGCTCCCGTGGCTCGCCTGGTCGTACGCGCGTACCGGCTCCCTCTTCCAGATGAGCGGGAGCGCCATCTACCACCAGCAGCACGTCCTCTTCCGCGTGCAGACCGCCGGCGCGCCGTGGGGCTCCTTCGCCCTTTCGTGGCTCTCGAACGTCGCGGCCAACGCCGGGGGTTCATTCTCGACGATCGCGCTCCTCTCCGGCCTCTCCCCCCTTGGGGGCATCGCGGCCGTCGCCGTGTGCGCCGCGCTTGTCGCCGCGGCCGCCGTGAAGGACCCGGTGCTCTTCCGGGATTGGCTGCGGCGGTGCGCCGGCCTCGCGTTCCTCTTCTTCTACGGCCTCATGACCTTCCTCCTCTACTGCACGTACCTCTGGTACAGCCAGGATTGGTACTTCTACTCCGTCGTCTTCACGGCTTGCGCGGCCCTAGGGTGCGTCCTCGACCTCGCCGGCGGCGCCTTTTCCGGCGCCCTGCCGCGCGCGGCGCGTACGGCCGCCCGTGGCGCCATCGCCCTCTGCCTCGCGGCGTTTTTTACGATGAGGACCGTTTCCTGGTGGGAACGGGGGACGAGGGGATGGCAGCTCGACATGTACCGCGCCGCGCGGTGGGCGGCGGAGAATCTCCCCCGCCGGGCGCGGATCGGCTCGTTCAACTCCGGGATCGCGGCGTGGTACTGCCCGCAGACGGTGATAAACCTCGACGGCGTCGCCAACGGGGCGGCGCACCGGGCCGTTCTCGCCGGCAGGATCTTCGATTACGTCAGGGACGAGCGGATCGGATGGCTGATCGAATCGCCGATATCCATCCGTTTCCGCGCCCTCCAGTCGCCCGCGGCGCCCCCGCCGCCGCTCCGCGCGGTCCACGTCGAGGCGTCGTACCCCGAGGCGCGCGCGCGCGGCAACCCGGTCGTCGTCTACGAGGTCGAGGGAGGCGGCGGGGTGCGATGAAGAAGGCGTCGGCCGCGGCGGCATTTCTGTTGATCGCGTTCGTCGCGTCGTACTACTTCACCTGCCTCTGGTTCGAGCTGAACTGGGAGTTCCGCTGGGCGCCGTGGGGCGATCTCATCCGCGGGACGGCCCCGACGCCGTTCCAGTACCGCGCGCTCGTGCCGTGGCTCGCCCGCTCCGTCTGCGCCCCTCCCCCCGCAGGCCTCGCCCTCGTCGGCATCCGGCCGTTTCTCTTCTGGCTCGAGTGCGGCGCGGTCCTCCTGTTCACCATCGCCTTCGCGTGGCACCTTCGCGCCTTCTTCCCCGCCCGCCTCGCATGGCCGCTCTCCCTGTCGGTCTTCCTCGTCCTGCCGTTCAACTTCCTCCTCGACCGGACGCTGGCCCTCCGCTACCCGTCCGACCCCCCGTCGCTCCTCTTCTTCACGCTCGGCCTCGCGCTGATCCGGCGCCGCCGGTGGGCCCTCTTCTACCCGCTCTTCGCCGTCGCCACCCTCAACCGGGAGACGACGCTCTTCCTCGCGGCCGTCTACCTGTTCGCGGCGTGGGGCGTCGAGCCGCGGCCCCGGGTCGGGGGGCGCCTGCTGGCCCTCCTTGTCATCTGGGGCGCCGTGAAGGCGTTCCTCTGGGGGATCTATCGCTGCAACCCGGGCGACGGGATGATGCAGGGACACGTCGTCCGGAACCTGGCGTTCATCGCGGACCCGAAGCTGTGGCCTCTCCTAGTCAGCAACCTCGGCTATCTCTGGATCCCGCTGCTCCTCTTCCGGCGCCGCATTTCAGACGGCTTCGCGCGGCGTTCGTCGCTGGTCCTCTATCCGTTCCTCGCGGCGATGTTCCTCGTCGGGAACATGGTCGAGCTGCGCATCTACGGGGAGCTCATCCCCGTGGCGCTGACCGGGGTCCTCTTGCTCCTCCGCGATCATCCCCTCCCCCGGGGAACCGGCCGCTTGTGACGAGAGGCTCGTGCCGGGCGCACGTCATCAACGCGCAATGCCGTGACGACAGAGCGCTTCCGCCCTCTTTTCCCGGCGGCCGGATGATATGAAGAAGATCCTCGGATGGAGTGGGGGCGGCGCTTATGCCGATGGGCGCGCCGCAGCGCCGGCCCGGCCCTTTTAGCGCAACCCCTTTTGTGTTACTATTCGCGCGCCGCGGAGGGCATCGGGCCGTTTCCGATCGCATCCGGCGGGCCGCATGGGGGGGCATGGGGGTGCGAATACCCGAGGGGTCGAGGCCGGGTGACGGGCAGTGCATAGCCGCCCTCGCCCTCCTCGCCGCCGCGCTCTTCCGGAAGGCGCTCCTCGGCGGGGCGGTGATCTTGAGCCACCCCGTCTTCCTCGATCTCACGCACCAGGTCTATGCCTACCGGCTGTACGGCTTCGGCCTTCTCCGGAAGGGGATCGTCCCCCTCTGGAACCCGTACAACTTCTGCGGCGCGCCGTTCATCGCGAACTGGCACTCGGCGATCTTCTACCCTCCGAACGCGGTCTTCCTCTTCCTCCCCGTCCACACCGCGCTCAACTGGTCGATCGCCTTTCACTTCTTCCTCGCCGCCGCGCTCACCTACGCGTTTGTCCGCCTCGTCGGGGCGGGGCGCGCGGGCGCGCTCCTCTCGGCGGCCGTCTTCGTCCTCTCGGGGCCGTATATCCTCCATCTTTTCCCCGGCCACGTCTTCAACCCGCTCCCTTGGCTCCCGCTCGCGCTCATCTGCGGGGAGATGGCCGTGCGCCGGCGGCGGGCGGTTTGGCACCTCCTGGCGGGTGTCGTCCTCGGCGTCCAGGTCCTCGCGGGGCATCCCCAGTACATGTTGTATTGCGCCGCCGCGGAGGCGCTCTACATCCTCTTCCGCGCCGCCTCGGAATGCCGGGGGGAGGGGGGCGCGCGGCCGCTCGCCGCCGCCGCCGCCGGGATACTCTTGATGGCCGCGGCAGGCGCGGCCCTCTCGGCGGTCCAGCTCCTCCCGGGCCTCGAGTACGCCGCACATTCCGGCCGCGCGGCGCTGGCGGGACCGGAGACGGTGAGGGAGAACTCGCTCCCGCCCGAGAACCTGGCCCTTCTCGCCGTCCCGGGCCTCTTCGGCGACATGCGCTCCGGGCGCTACTGGGGCCGGTGGCTCTACTGGGAGACGTGCCTCTACGTGGGGATACTCCCGCTCTCCCTGGCCGTCATCGGCGCCGCGCGGCCGCGTCCGCCCGCCACGCGCTTTTTTTCCGGCCTGGCCCTCCTCTCCGTCGTGCTCGCCCTCGGCGCATACTCGCCCTTCTTCGGCTTTCTATACGCGCACGTC
>CALLYX010000283.1 GCA_937858775.1 uncultured bacterium
CAAAGATCAAGACCGCGATGAAGCGGGCGTACGGATTCAAAAGCCCCAGCTACCTCAAAACCATCGTCTACCTTGTGGCCGGCAAACTGTGCTTTGACTGATCACCCACACAAAGTGGAAGAGAACCTAAAACATTCCATCATCTCGTCAACACGATTTTTCCGTTTAGTCCGCGATTCCTTGCTTTCGGCAAGGCTGGAATTATTGAAATGGGTTGGGCATGAGCGGCGGCGCGGCATGAAGGGGGGGCGTCACGGCGCGGGCGATGCCGCGTACGCCTCAAAACCGAGGCCACAGGATGCCGCGCCGGAGAGTGTTCGGGATATCACGGAAGATGCAAGCTCGCATTGCGCGGCGCCCCAACACCCCGCTTGTGAAACCGGCCCGCCATTGATGCGCCGGAAAGAAGGCGCACCGCGGAGGCCGGCAGGCCGGCGGCGCGATTCATCTCCACGGCTCGGTGGCGAGGCGGTAGTAGTCGTCGATCTGCCTGAGGGAGAAGGCCATCAGCCAGACGAGGAGGACGGTGACGGCGGCCATGACGGCGGTGATGGCGGCCTTCCTGGCCGTGCTGAAGCGCGGGTTCACCCAGACGAGCGGGATGGCGAACGGGCCCACGGCAAGGAAAGCGGCGACGAGGACCGATGTCCTAAGGTACCACGGCCCCCTCGGTCTCTCGGGGATGGCCCCGCCGCAGCGCGCGCAGAAGAACGCCCCGTCGGGCGCCGCCAAGCCGCAGCGCGGGCATTTCTTTTCTGCCGCTCCCCGCCCGGTCATCCCCTCCCCCCGCCGCCGCGGCGCCTCTCCCCCGCCTTGATCCGGTTCCAATTCTCGACGACCTCGCGCGACGAGCCGACCACCGTGCCCGCGAAGACATGGGGATGGCGGCGGGTGAGCTTGTCGATGAGCCCCCCGATCACATCCTCGATCGTGAACGCCCCTTCGCGCTCCGCGAGCTCCGAGTGGAACATCACCTGGAGGAGGATATCGCCGAGCTCTTCCCGCATATGCTCCCGGTCGCCGCTCCTGACCGCGGCGATGAACTCCTCCGCCTCCTCCCGGAGGTACGGGATGAGCGTCTCGTGCGTCTGCTCCCGGTCCCACGGGCACCCCCCCGGGTCGAGGAGGGTCCGGAAGAGCTTTACGAGCTCAGCGAAGCGGGCCGACCGGGAGGCCCCGCCGCGCCGCCTCACCTTGCCAGCGCGTGCCCTTTTTCTTTCCATTCCTTGAGACCGCCCTTGTAGTCGAGGACGGCGTAGCCGAGCGCCTCGAGCTTCTTAGCGGCGGCGGTGCTCGCCTTGCACAGGAAGCCCCCGCAGTAGACCACGACGCGCGACTCCTTCGTCAGGATCCCGCCGGCCGTCTCCTTCGTGATCCGGTCGGACGGAAGGTTTTTCGCCCCCTCGATATGTCCATCGCGGAACGAGTCATCGGTAAGGACATCCAGCAGGACGTACGGTTCGCCCGACCCCCTGATCTCCATGAACTGCGCGTAACTGATCTCCTTGACGCCGTCCTTCGCCGGCGTCGAGGCCCTGATCCTCTCGAATGCCCCCTCCGGCTTCGTCATCGGCTTTTCTCCTCCACCCGCGACCCCCGCCGCGACGACCGCGGCGAGCATGACCCAGAACGCGACACCCGTCCGCCTTCCCGTTCCCATCCCGCACCTCCCTTCGCCTCGCGCCGCCGCGGCGGGCCTATCGCGGCCAGCCGACCGCCGACATGTAGAGGACGCTCTCCGAGTCGCCGTCGGCCCCGACAAGGGCGTTCACCTCGTCGTCGAAGAGCGCCGCAATCGGGCAGCTCACGAGGCCGAGGGCGGCCGCGGCGAGCGCCAGGTTCCCCGCGATATGCCCTGCGTCGAGATAGACGTACCGGTACGCGCGCTGCCCGTACTTCCACGCCGAGCGCCGAAAGACCGCGGTCCAGATGAAGACGACTGCCGCCTCCGCGCACATCCCCTGCCCGAGGGCGGCCCGCGCCGTCTCCATCCCGAACCGGCCGGCGCGGAGCTCCTCGAGGGCGTGCCGCCTGACGGCGTAATGGTAGATCCCCTGGCGGACCCCCTCCACGAGGTTCACCGTCAGGTACGTCTCGATCGGATAGAGGGCCCCCGCCGAGGGGGCGGTCCGGAAACCGCCGTCCTCCCCTCCGGGGCGGATGCCGGCGGAGGCCCAGAGGAGGTAGGAGAGATGCCCCGCGGAGAGGGGGCGGCGGGAGAAGTCGCGGACGCTCCTTCTTCGCCGCAGCGCCCCGTCCAGGGACATCCGCTCCCCGGGATCCGGTTTGGGGAGCGGCAGGACCGCGGCGTGCGGGTACTCCTTGTACGGGGGCGGGGGGGCCTCCGGCGCCGGGCCGCCCCCCAGGCGGCCCGGGCTGTACTTCGTCTCGCGCTGGAAGCGCCCGCCGATCCCCGACGTCATCGCCGTACCCCTCCCATCCCCGCGCTCACCTGACCATCGAGCGCGAGCCGCTCCCGGAGTAGTTGATGAAGACCGTCTTCGTCTGAGTGAAGAAGTTGAGCCCGTCCTCCGCCATCTCGCGGTCCCCGTAGCCGGTGGCCTTGCCGCCCCCGAACGGGAGCTGGGCTTCGCCGCCGACGGTCGGCTCGTTGACGTGGACCATCTGGATCTCGGCGCCCTCGATGAAGCGCATGACCGCGCCGACCTCCCGGGTGAAGATCGAGCCGGCGAAACCGTACCGCGAGTCGTTGGCGAGGCGCATCGCCTCCTCGAACGATCCGAACGAGACGACGGAGAGGACCGGGCCGAAGATCTCCTCCTGGAAGATCCTCATCCGCGGCTCGACGCCGTCGAAGATCGTCGGTTCGATGAAGTACCCGCGCGGGTCCGGGGCGCCGCCGCCGAGGACGAGCCGCGCCCCCTCGCGCTTTCCCGACTCGATGAAGGAGCGCACCGTCTCGAACTGCTTCCGATCGACGCACGGCCCCATCCCGGAGGCGGGGTCGGCGCCGTTCCCGGGGTTGTATCGTTTCGCCGCCGCGAGGAGCCCCTCCATGACGGCGTCCTTCACCGCCTCGTGGACGAGGAGGCGGCTCGTCGCGGTGCAGCGCTGGCCGGTCGAGCCGAAGGCCCCGTCGGCGGTCGCCGTGACCGCGGCGTCGATATCCGCGTCCTCCATCACTATGAGCGCGTTCTTCCCCCCCATCTCGCAGGTGACCTTCTTCCGCGTCTTCGCGCACTCCTCGATCACGCGCCGGCCGACCTCGTTCGACCCGGTGAACGAGACCGCGCGCACGTCCGGGTGCCTCACGATCGCCTCGCCGACCGCCGAGCCGGGCCCGACGACCATGTTCAGGACGCCGGGGGGGAGGCCCGCCTCCTCGAAGAAGCGGACGAGGAGGGTCGCCGTCTGCGGCGTGAGCTCCGCCGGCTTGAAGACCACCGTGTTCCCCGCCACGAGCGCCGGGGCGATCTTCCAGCACGGGATCGCCCAGGGGAAGTTCCACGGGGTGATGAGCCCGGCGATGCCGAGCGGGCGGCGGATCGTATAGGTGAAGCAATCGGCGATCTCGGACGGCACGGTGTCCCCGCTCATCCGGAAGCCGGCGCCCGCGTAATACTCGAGCAGGTTTAGCCCCTTGGAGACTTCACCGCGCGCCTCCCTCAGGAGTTTCCCCTCCTCGCGCGTCATCGCCGCGGCGATCTCCTCGGCCCGCGCGCGGGCGATATCGGCCACCCGAGCTACGAAGCGGCCCCGCTTCGGGGCGGGGACCGCCTGCCATTCCGCAAACGCCCTCCGGGCGGCCTCGACCGCCTCGAGCGTCTCCTTCTCCCCGGCGGACACGAACTCCGCGACCGTCTCGGCCGTGTCGGCCGGGTTCACCCCCCGGACCGTCCTCCCCGCCTTGGGCGCCGTCCATTTGCCGTCGATATAGCTCCTGATCTCCGTCTTCACGTCTCCCTCCGCTCAATGATCCCCCCGCCGGATCGCCCGAAGGGGATGAACCGCCTCGGGGCGAGTATGCCAGCATGACCGCGTGCGCGTCAATAGCCCGTCCCCGGGCTGTCCCCGGGCCCCGTCCGAGGGGTCGCCCCCGGTTCATGATATACCCGCGCGTCCCCTGACTATAACTGAAAATGGTTTCAATATTTTCATTTCGCGTACTATAATGGTAAAGTCGATTTTCGCGCGGGCCAATGGAGGGAACGGCGTATGGACACGGCATATCGGAGGATGCGGGCGTGGTGTGCGTTTCTTCTATCGGCGGCGGTGCTCGCATGCTGTCCGGCATTCTCGCAGGATCAACCGGGGAGTGCACCCGCGGCGGACGCAGAGATCTCGGTCAAGGCCGCTCCCGCTTCCGCTCCCGCCGGGGACGCCCCAGCGGCGACCCCTTCCCCTGCCGCCCCAGCGGCGGTCAGCCCCCCCCGAGCGGCGCCCTCACGCTCTACTTCCTCGATATCGACCAGGGCGATTCGACGCTCATCTACACGCCTTCCGGAAAGGCGATCCTCGTCGACGGCGGCAGGGGCGGCTCCGGCTACAAGCGGAAGGACAAGGGCAGGACGGTGATCATCCCCTTCCTCAAGGAGAAGGGGATCAAGAAGCTCGACATGGTGATAATGACGCACGCCGACGAGGACCATATCGGAGGCCTCGTTACGGTGGTGAACGAGACGAAGCCGGAAAGCGGCTACCCGGTGGAGATCGTCGAGTTCCTCGACCCCGGGCAGGCGCACACGACGTTCCTCTACAAGGAGCTCCTGAAGGCGGTGATGGACCGCAAGGAGATCAAGTACCGCAACTCCCGAAGCGGTGAAAGGCTCGACTTCGGCGAGGGGGTGATCGCGGAGGTGCTGAACCCCCCCGATGTCGCAGGGAAGACGTCCAACGCCGCGTCGATCGTGCTGAAGGTCGCCTGCGGCGGCGTCTCCTTCCTCCTCACGGGCGACGCGGAGGCGAGCGCGGAGAGGTACATGCTCGATACGTACAGGGACAAGCTCAAGTCGACCGTCCTCAAGGCCGGCCATCACGGCTCCGGCGCCTCGTCGTCGGACGCGTTCCTCGCCGCCGTGAAGCCCGAGGTGGTGGTCATCAGCGTCGGGACGAAGAACAAGTTCCTCCTCCCCGACAAGAACACCCTCAACCGATTCGAGGCGACAGGGGCGAAGATCTACCGGACCGACTACCAGGGCACGATCACCGTCACCACGGACGGGAAGGGGTACAAGGTCTCCACCGAGCGCGAGGCGCCGCCGCTCAAGGACCGGTGGGATTTCGTTCCGACGCTGAGCGAGGACGAAAAGATGGATATCAACAGCGCCTCGGCGGCGGAGCTCGAGAAGCTCCCCCGGATCGGCAAGGGCCTCGCTGCGGAGATCATCAAACGGCGCCCGTACCAGAAGGTGGACGACCTGCGGAGGGTCCCCGGGATCGGGGTGAAGATACTCGAGCGCCTGCGCCCGCTGGTAAAGGCGGGGCCGCCGGCCGAGCCGGCGCCCGGAGCCGTCCCGGCCGGGGAGGGCGCCCCCGAGGCGAAGGCGCCGGCCGGGGGGGCGAGGGTGAACGTCAACTCCGCCTCCGCGGAGGAGCTTGCCGCGATCCCCGGGGTCAGCCCGGCCCTGGCGAACGCGATCATAGCGGGAAGGCCGTACCGGGACACGGGGGAGTTGCGGAACGTGCCGGGGATCGGACCGGCCAAGCTGGAGAAGATACTTCCGCACGTCTCCGTCTCGGAGTAAATCGGGCGGGCGGCGCGCCTTAAACCATCGCGGCGATATCCCGAGGCAACGGGATATCGCCGCGCCGCTTCCCGCGCCGATCCGTCATGGGCGCCGCCCCAGGGGGTCAGGCCTTGCGCCGGATGAAGATGTTCTTCCGGTTCGGGTCGGAGCCCGCCTGGCGCGGGCTCATCTCGAAGATGGCCATCGCCCGGATGAGCGTGCTCAGTTTGCCGAAGCCGTAATTCCGCGAGTCGAAAGAGGGGGACTGGTTCGAGATCGTCTCCCCCACCCTCCCGAGGTCGGCCCAGCCGTCGTCGTCCGCCACGGCGTCGATGGCGCCGCAGACCAGCTCCATCAACTTCGCGTCCCTCCTGACGTCGGCGGCGTCCCGGTGCGGGCGCGCCGCGTGCCTGCCCCTCGGCGCCCCCTCCGGCTTCTCCTCGCCGCCGCGCTTGAGGATCTCGAAGTAGATGAACTTGTCGCAGGCGCTGACGAACGACGCCGGGGTCTGGCGTTTCCCGAGCCCGTAGACCATGATCCCCGCCTCGCGTATCCTCGAGGCGAGGCGGGTGAAGTCGCTGTCGCTCGAGACGAGGCAGAAGCCGTCGAACCTCCCGGCGTAGAGGAGGTCCATCGCGTCGATGATCATGGCGCTGTCGGTTGCGTTCTTGCCGACCGTGTTGCGGAACTGCTGGACCGGGTGGATGGCGAAGGTCGAGAGGACCTTCTTCCAGCCCTGGAGGCTGGTCGAGGTCCAGTCGCCGTAGATCCGCTTCACGCTCGCGGTTCCGTATTTCGCGATCTCGGCGAAGAGCGGCTCCACGACGGACGCCGAGGTGTTGTCCGCGTCTATTAGAACCGCGAGCCTCTTCTCCTGGCCGGATCGTGCGTCCATGATATGCCCCCCGCGGGCGCGCTCAGCGCGGAGCCTCCTTCACGCGTTCAAGGCGCTCTATCCGATAGCCGCGGCCGAACGGCACGGCCTTGATCCGGTACCTCCGGCCGATCTCCAGCCCCTCGAGCGTGGGGTTCCGGACCCGGAACGAAAACGCGGCGGCGCCGTAACGCCCGGAGATGGTTCGATCCACCTTCGTGTAGACGGCCCAGTTGATGTCGGAGTCGACAAGGGGGGAGTACTCGATCCTCTCCACCGTGACGAGGAGCAGCGCGGCGGCGCGGTCGTCTACGGCGGGGAGGGCCGGGGGGGAGTGGCGGCGCGCGCAGGCGCCGAGGCAGGGCCACACGGCGAGCGCGGCGCACACCGCCGCGAGGCCGGGTAACCCGGAGAAACGCGCCGCGCGACCATGAATGCCCATTTGCGCCCTCTCCACGCTTTAAGTTTACTACATTCCAGCGCCGCGGCGACAGTAAAAAATGCGGCCGTGTAAAAGATGCGGCCGGTTGCGGCGACCCGGGCATCGCGGTCAGCCCAGCGTCCGGCGGAACTTCAGGGAGCTCAGCGTGATGACGACGAGGCCGTAGAGGAGCAGGGCGGCGACCTGCGGCCAGAGGACCGCCATTCCGACCCCCTTGAGGAATATCCCGCGGAGTATCACCAGATAGTAGCGGAGCGGGTTCAGATAGGTGAGGTACTGTATCGCGGCGGGCATGTTCGCGATCGGGTACATGAACCCGGAGAGCAGGTTCGCCGGGAAGAAGAAGAGGAACGTCGACATCATCGCCTCCTGCTGCGTCGAGGAGAGCGTGGAGATGAAGAGCCCGACCCCCAGGATGGTGAGCAGGTAGATCATGGTGCAGGCGAGCAGGAGGAGGACGCTCCCGTGCATCGGCACGCTGAACCACCAGGTCCCGACGACGGTGATCATCAGCACCTCGACAAGCGCGATGACCGCGAACGGCGCGAGCTTTCCCAAGATCAGCTCGATCGGGCGCAGCGGGCTGACGATGAGCTGCTCCATCGTGCCGATCTCCTTCTCCCGCACGACCGCCATCGAGGTCAGGATCAGCGTCATCACCGTTATCACGAGGCATATGACCCCCGGGATGTAGTAGTTCTTCGACTCGAGGTTCGCGTTGAACCAAGAGCGGTCCCGCATATCCACGGACGGGTAGGCGGCCGCCTTCTTGAGGTAGATGGCCGCCCGCTCCTTGAGCGCATCCGCGTTGTAGCGGGCCACGATCTGGTTCGCGTATGAAAGGGTGATCCCGGCCGTGTTCGAGTCGGTAGCGTCGAGGATGATCTGGAACTGCGCGGTGCGGTTCCCCTCCAGGTCGCGGCCGAATCCGCGGTCGAAGCGGAGGACGGCGCTCACGCGGCCGCGGTCGATGAGGTCGTTCTGCTCGCGGTCGTTCGAGATGAAATACCTGGCGTGGAAGTAGTCCGAGAAGGTGAACGCCCTGATGAGCCGGCGGCTCTGGAGCGTGTTGTCCATGTCGTAGACGGCGACCGGGATATCCCGGACGTCCGTGTTGGCGGCGTAGCCGAATACGAGGATCTGGATGACCGGGGTGACGAAGATGGTAAGCCGCATCCTCGGATCCCGGAGAACCTGGATGAACTCCTTTACGATGATCGCCTTGATGCGCTCGAACACGCGCGCCCCCTCCGGCGGCGGCCGCCTACCAGGCCACCTTCTTCTTGAACCTGCGCCGCGCCAGGCCCATCGCGCCCACGGAGAATATCAACAGGAAGGCCGCTTGCTTCCACAGCCCGGCGATCCCGATCCCCTTCAGGTAGATCTCCCTCAGGATCGCGATGAAGTAGCGCGCCGGGACCAGGTACGTCAGCGCCTGCACCGCGATCGGCATATTCCAGATCGGGTAGAGGAATCCCGAGAGGAGGAAGGTGGGCGTGAACGTCGTGAGTATCGCCATCTGGCTCGCGAAGAGCTGGTTCCGCGCCACGATGGAGATCAGGACCCCCTGCGCCAGGGCCCCCAACAGGAAGAGCCCGCTCAGGCAGAAGAGGAGCCAGGCGCTCCCCCTGAGGGGGACGCCGAAAAAATATTTCGCCATGACGACCGCAATCAAAATGTTCAGGTAACCGATGCAGACGTACGGGATGAACTTCCCGAGGATCAGCTCGCCGGCCCGGACCGGGGTGGCGATGAGCTGCTCCATCGTGCCCCGCTCCCACTCCCGGGCCACCGTCAGGGAGGTGATGAGGGCGGATATGATCATGATGATGACCGACATGAGGCCGGGGACGATGAAGATCTTGCTCTCGAAATTGGGGTTGAACCACGGCCTCGGCTTGAAGTCGAGCGGGGCCGGGTTCGTCATCCCGGAGGCGCGGAGGGCGGCGGTGAGGAAGCGCTCGTTGTACCGCCCGACGACGCTGGCGATGTAGCCGCGCACGATGGTGGCGGTGTTGGAGTCGCTGCCGTCGATCAGGAATTGCACGGGGACCTCCCGGCCCGATTCCACAAGCCGGGAGAAGTCCTTGGGGATCACCATCGCGAAGCGCGCCTCGCCCTGGTCGATCGCCCCGCTCAGCGCCTCGTAGCCGTCGTACCAGCCGACCAGTTGGAAGTAAGGCGAGTTCCTGAAGTTGAGGATGAAATCCTTGGAGACCTGGGAGTTGTCCCTGTCCCAGATGACCATCGGGACGTTGTCCACGTCGAGCGTGAGGGCGTAGCCGAAGAGGACGAGGAGCATCACGGGGATGACGATCGCCATCGACAGGCTCCGCGTGTCGCGGATGACCTGGATGAACTCCTTTTTCGAGATGGCCCCCACCCGCCGCAGGTTCACGCGCCCCTCCTGTCCTCGCCCTTCTCGGCGTCGTACGCCTCGATCAGCGACACGAACACGTCCTCGAGGGAGGGGACGATCTTCTTCACCGAGTAGCCGGCCTCACCCGCCGCGTCGAAGAGCCGCCTGATAGCCGGCTCGGCGGTCGCCGCGTCCGCCGCCACCGCGTGGATGCCGGAACCGAAGAGGGCGGTCTCCTTGATCCCCTCCAGGCGGCGGATCCGCCCCGCCCACTCCTCCGCGCCGGGGGCCTGGATCTCCAGCACGTCATCCCTCATGAACTCGGTCTTCATCTCCGACGGCGTCCCCATCGCGATGATCGACCCGCGGTAGATGAGCGCCATCCGGTCGCAATTCTCGGCCTCGTCCATGTAGTGCGTGGTGACGAAGACCGTAACGCCGCCGGCGGCCATCCGCTTGATCGTGTCCCAGAAGCTGGCGCGGGTGATCGGGTCCACGCCGGAGGTGGGCTCGTCGAGGAAGATGATGCGGGGGCGGTGTATGATGGCGCAGCCGAGGGCTAGGCGCTGCTTCCAGCCGCCCGAGAGGTGGCGCGTCAGCCGCGTCCTGAACTCCTGGATCCCCGCGGTCCTGATGATCTCCTCCTCGCGCCCATTCTTCTCCGCTTCCGGTATCCGGTATATCCCGCTGTAGAAGTCGATATTCTCCTCCACGGTGAGGTCGTCGTAGAGGGAGAACTTCTGGGACATGTAGCCGATGTGCTGCTTGATCCGCCGCTGCTCCCGGCGGATGTCGAAGCCGTCGACCGTCCCGCTGCCGGAGGTGGGGGGGAGTATCCCGCACAGGACCCGGATGGTGGTGGACTTCCCGGCCCCGTTCGGCCCCAGGAAGCCGAATATCTCGCCGCGGCGAACATGGAAGGAGACGCGGTTGACCGCGGTGAAGGCGCCGAACTTCTTCTCGAGGTCCCGGACCTCCACCGCGACCGGGCCTTCAGACGATGTAGCCATTCCGGATGCCCCGCTTCGACGCGCCGTCTCAACCCCGCGCTTCCTGCTCCCGGATGATCGAGATGAACGCCTCTTCGAGCGACCCCGCCCCCCTCTCCCGCTTGATCGCCTCCGGGAAGTCGCATCTTAGGAGGCGCCCCTTGTGTATGAGCCCCACCCTCCTGCACCGCTCCGCCTCGTCCAGGTAGGATGTAGAGAAGAGGATGCTCACCCTCTCCTTCAGCAGCCCGTATAGGATCTGCCAGAAATCCCTCCTCGAGACGGGGTCCACGCCGTTCGTCGGCTCGTCGAGGAAGAGGATCCTGGGGGTGTGGATGAGGGCGCAGGCGAGGCCGAGCTTCTGCTTCATCCCTCCGGATAGGTTCCCGGCCAGCCGCTTCTTGAACGGGGTAAGGCCGCTGAAGCCGAGGAGGCGGTCGATCTTCGCGCCGCGTTCCCCCGGGGGAACGCAGTATATGTCGGCGTAAAACGCGATGTTCTCGAGGACGGTGAGGTCTTCGTAGAGGCCGAAGCGTTGCGACATGTAGGCGATCTGCTCCTTCAGCGCCTCCGCCTCGCGGACGATATGCCTCCCCCCCACCCACCCCTCCCCCGAGGTGGGGTCGAGGATCCCGGTCAGGAGGCGCATGGTGGTGGTC
>CALLYX010000284.1 GCA_937858775.1 uncultured bacterium
CGCATGGACAGTTTACCCCCCGCCCGGCCGGGAGGGCAAGGCGGAATTCAGGCCGGAATCCGGGCCCGGCGCCGATATCAACGGGCGGGGCCGCGCGTTGGACACGGCGGGGCGGCTGGGCTATACTTGCAGCCGGATGAAAACGCGCGCGCCGCTTCTCGGCCTCCTTGCCGTCCCCGCGCTCCTGGCCGTCTCGCCCCTCTACGCGGAGACCGTGCTGCTCAAGGACGGAAGGAGGCTCCATGGGGAGATCGTCATCACCTACGGCAGGGGCGTCCTCTTCAGGGAGAAGCCGACGGCCCCCGGCCGTTACTACCCGTACGAGGAGGTCGCGCGGATCTCCACGGAAGACTCCCTCCTCCACTATCTGATGCCCCGCGGGAACGACCACAGGCCCAAAGCCGGGGGGGGGTTCTTTCCGCTCGCCAGGGCCCTGGCCCCACGCGGAAACCGGGCCGCCCTGATCCCGGTCGTGGAGCTGCCGAAGGGGACGCCGGTGCGCGTCGCCTGCGCCGGGGCGCGCGACGCCGCCACGATCGAGATCAGGGGCGGGGGGGCGGTGCGCCTCCTCGGGATCGCCCCGCCCCCGGGGCCGGCCGGGAAATCCCTTGCGGTCAAAGCGGCGCGCTACCTCTCCTCGCGCGTGAAGGGCCGGGAGGTGCTCCTCTATCCCGGCCCGCAATGCACCGGGGGCCCGGGGACGCCGGAGGCGTACGCGGTCCTCGACGGCGCCCTCCTGAACGCGGAGATGCTGGAGCGCGGCTGGGCCCGCGTATCCCCCCTACCCGCCTCGCACCGGTACCGGGCGGCGTTCGACTCCCTCCAACGCTACGCGAGGAACTTCGGCTTCGGCTTCTGGGCGGCCGGGGCGACCGGCGGGGAGGGGTAGGATCCGGCCGCGGGGCGGACCGGGCGGAGGGCTCAAAGGGATGGCCCGAGGCCAGGAGCGCCCTCCTCTTTGGCCGCGCGCCAACCGCGGATCCCCCCCCGCCGCCGGTTCCTGATCCACCGGTGCGTTCATTCCCGTCATTGCGGCGAATCTTCTGTTGACAATCAGCATGGTACGGCTACACTGTCTTCCGCACAGATAACGGCGTCCGGTCCGGATTTCGGCCCGCGCCCGGGAGAAAACCGTCGATGAAGAACCCCGCAGACAATGACAATGGCATGGAGCGCCGCGAGAGACAGAGCATACCCCAGATGGTCATCCAGAACGTCCTGGAGTGGAATATCGCCCACGGCGTCGACACCGTGGCCGGCCTGAACAAGAGGGTCGCCGACGGCTCCTTCCCCGACCTCGTCAGGGAGGGGGACGAGGAGTACCTGAAGAACGTCACCCGCGCCGCAGAGGAGATCATCGCGAACCGGGAGAGGGTGCGGATCGCCATCATCGCCGGCCCCTCCTCCTCCGGGAAGACGACCACGACGATAAAGTTGAACGAGCGCCTCCGGAAGGAGGGGATGAGCATCGTCCCCATCAACCTGGACAACTACTTCTTCGACCTCGAGATGCACCCGAAGGACGAATTCGGGGATTACGACTTCGAGGTCCCCGAGGCGCTCGACCTGAAGCTCATCAACGCGCATCTTGCCGCCCTCATCGACGGCAAGACCGTACAGGTGCCGCGCTACAACTTCAAGACCGGCAAGCGCGAGGCGCAGACCGCCCCGCTCCGGATCGATAAGAACCAGATCCTCCTCATCGACAGCCTGCACGGCCTCTACGAGAAGATGACGCGCAGCGTGCCGCGGGAGATGAAGTTCCGCCTCTACATCGAGACCCTGACCCAGCTCAAGGACAACGACGGGAACTGGATCCGCTGGACCGACACGCGGCTGCTCCGCCGCATGGTGCGCGACTCGTGGCACCGGAGCTACGACCCGGTCCGGACGATAGGCCATTGGCATTACGTCAGGAAGAGCGAGATGCGCCACATCGTGCCGTTCATAACGAGCGTGGACTTCGTGTTGAACGGCGCCCTCCCGTTCGAGCTCCCGATCCACAAGAAGTATATGTTCCCGTTCTTCGCGAAGGCGATCGAGGAGTACCGGGGCAACCCGAAGCGGGAGGACGCGTTCATCCGCGCCGCGCGCGTCCAGAAGATGCTCGGCGAGATCCAGGTCGTGGAGGACGATTCCTGCGTCCCGGGGACGTCGCTGCTCAGGGAGTTCATCGGGGGGAGCGCGTACAAATATTAGCGCCGGGGCGGGGGGGAGAGGCGTCCCCGCCGGGACAAATTCAGTTGAGGGCCGCGGCGGGTTGATGTATCATGGGCTCGAAAATGCCGGGGCCGGACATTCAACATCATAGCGAGGGAGGGGAAGGAATGAAAAAGTGGCTACTGTTTTCAGCCGTAGCGGCCGCGATGATCGTAGCCGCGGGCGGCTGCCGCCCGAAGGCGAAGGTCACCATACCCACTCAGAAGGGGCTGCTCTTTGAAGGGGACCAGGTTCCGGGCGGCGGGATACCGCTGGGGGAGAACCCGGAGGGGCCGTTCGTGGATCCGGAGGATTACACGGCCGACCCGGCGGTGAGGGAGATTTTCGTGGACGTGCACTTCGACTACAACAAGGCCGAAATCAGGGCCGGCGAGCGCCCGATTCTCGAGCGGATCGCGGGCTACATGAGAGAGCACGGCGCCCTGACGATCAAGGTCGAGGGGCATTGCGACGAGCGCGGTTCGAACGAGTATAACCTGGCCCTGGGAGAGCGCCGCGCGCTCAGCATCCGCAGCTACATCGCGGGCCTCGGCATCGAGCCGGGCCGCATCTTCACCATCAGCTACGGCGAGGAGAAGCCGCTCTGCACGGAGTCCAAGGAGTCGTGTTGGCAGCGGAATCGCCGCGGGCATTTCCTCCTCGGCCTCTCCCCGGCGCAGGCGCCGAGGCCGTGACGGGGGGCGCGATCGAACCAAAAAGGCCCGGGCATAGCCGCCCGGGCCTTTTTTTCTAGGGCGCCGCCTCCCGGCCCGGCCCGCCGCGCGCCCTTTCGGCAAGGAGCCGAAGATGCGAATCCCGCCGCGCGCCGCTCCCGCCGCGCTCGCCGCCCTGTGCGCCCTGTCGTGCGGCTGCGCCGACACGGGGGGGGGCGCCGCCGCCCGACCGGCCGCGATCATCTCCCGCCAGGCCTCGATCTCCGAGGATCTAAAGGAGGTGCGGCTGGAACTCCGCGCGCTCCGCGCGTCGCAGGAGGAGATCGAGCACCGCTGCTCCGACGAGGCGTTCGTCCGCCCCATGGAGGAACGTTGCTCGCGGCTCGGCGCGCGGCTCGACGCGATCGAGAAGAGGGTGGGGGAGATCGAGAAGGGCGCGGCGGGGGAGCGGGCCGCGGCCGAGAGAAGGATGCAGGCCGTCGTCGAGGTGGTCAAGGCGGAAAACGCGCAGCTCCGCGCGGAGCTGGCGGGGATCCGGGGGGAAACGCAGGGCGCCGGCTACACGGTGCGCCCGGGCGACACGCTCGAGGGAATCGCCCGGAGGTTCGGGGTGCCCGCTCGCGAGATCATAAAAGCGAACGGGATATCGGACCCGGACGCGATACGGGCGGGGCGGAGACTCAAGATCCCCGCGCCCGCCCGTTGAACGAAGACGCCCTGGGCGCGCCCCGCGCCGTCAGGGGGCCATCTCCTCCTTCTCCCCCGCCGCGCCGGCTGCGTCGGGCGCGATCTCCGGGGCCGCGTTCTCGGGCTGCTTGATCTCGATCAGGTGCTTGAAGATGCGGTACTTCGACGGCCCCACCTCCGGAACCCGGCTCAGATCTTCCGCCGTCGCGTAGGGGCGGTTGGCGATGATCGCCTGCGCGGTCGGCTCGTCGACAAGCGGCAGCACCATCAGTTCCTTCAGCTTGGCGGTATTCGGGTCTATGCGCACCCCCCCGCTCCTCTCGCCGAAGTCCATCTCCTCCTTCTTCTTCTTCCTGCTCCTCCTCTTGGCCAGCATCATCGGCGCGCCCCCGCCCGCCGCGCCGCCGCTGATGATCGGCTCGGAGAAGCCGCGGACCCCGAGATCCGCCAGGCCAGCCAGCGCCAGGCCCTCGCACGCGAAGCAGACGCAGACGGCCCGCGCAACCCACGCCATGACCTTCATGTCCCCCCCCTCTCGAACGCCCCGCCGCCATAACGGGCCGCATCAATATAGCATATCCGGCGGCGCCCCGCGTCAAGAATCGGCCTCCCCGGGCCGTCATTCGCGAAGGGCGGCGCCCGCCGCGGCGATGTACCGCTCGGCGGCGATGACGGCGGTTACGCCGTCCCCGACGGCGGAGGCGATCTGGCGGGCCGACCCCCGCCTGACGTCCCCCGCGGCAAAGACGCCCGGCACGGAAGTCGCCATCGAGAGGTCCGCCACGACGCACCCCTCGCCGTCGAGCTCCACGGCCCCCCCGAGGAACGAGGTGTTGGGCGTGCTCCCGATGAATATGAACACGCCGTCGCACGGGAGCTCCCGCTCCCCGCCCCCTTTGGCGTCGCCTACAACGACGCCGGCCACCCGTTCCCCGCCCCGTATCTCCCGGATGACGCTCCCCCAGAGGAAACCGATCTTCTTCTCCGCGAACGCCCGGCGCTGCAGCCCGGGGCTCGCGCGAAGACGGTCCCGCCGATGGACGACCGTCACCTCGGAGGCGAAGCGCGAGATGAAGATCGCCTCCTCGACCGCCGTGTCCCCTCCCCCGGCAACCACCACGCGCATCCCGCGAAAGAGCGGCGCGTCGCACATCCCGCAGTAGGAGACCCCGCGGCCGCAAAGGCGGCTCTCCCCGCGGACGCCGAGCGCCCGGCGGGTCGCCCCCGTGGCGACGATGACCGCCCGGGCCGCGCGCCGGCCGCCGGCGCACTCGATCACGAGCCGCCCGTCGGCCCGCGATAGGCGGCCCGCCTCGTCCTCTTCGATCCTCAGGCCGAAGGCGGCGGCCTGCTCCCGGATCTTCTCCGCGAGATCGAAACCGGATATGGCCCCCGGGAAGCCCGGATAGTTGGCGACCTCCGCGACCATGGCGACCTGGCCGCCGACCGCCCCCTTCTCGAGGAGGACGCAGTCGAGGCGGTCCCGCGCCGCGTAGACGCCGGCGGCCAGCCCGGCGGGGCCCCCGCCCACGATGATCAGGTCATACAGGTGGTCATGCATACGCGGCGGCCATTATATACCGGCGCCCCGGCCGGCGACAACCGCGCCGAGGCGTCCGCGCCCCGGCCGGCGGGGCGGTGCCACGGCCCCGCCTTTAAGTTATACTACCGCCCATGAGAGAGGCGCTGATCGCCTGGGGCGTCCATCTGTATACCGCCCTCGGATTGGCGGCGGGCGTCTTCGCGCTGCGCGCCTGGCTCGACCGGAGCCCGCGCCAGGCCTTCCTCCTCCTCGCGATCTCCACCCTGATCGACGCGTCCGACGGCCCCCTCGCCCGCCGCTTCGAGACGCGGCGGGTTCTCCCGGGATTCGACGGGAGGAGGCTCGACGACATCGTCGACTTCCTCAACTTCGTCCTCGTACCCGCCTTCATCCTCGCCGTCGCCGAGATGCTCCCGGAGAGGCAATGGGCGTGGGCGCTCGTCCCCGTCGCGGCGAGCGCCTACGGCTTCTGCCAGGAGCGGGCGAAGACCGACGACGGCTTCTTCACCGGTTTCCCGAGCTACTGGAACATAGTGGTCTTCTACCTGTACCTGCTCCGCCGCGGGAGGGCGTTCAATCTCGCGATCGTGCTTCTGCTTTCGCTGATGGTCTTCGTCCCGGTGAAATATATCGTCCCGTTCAAGACGAGGCCGCTGCGCCGCCTTACCGCGGCCCTGACCGTGTCCTGGGGGCTCCTGGTACTCTGGCTGGTCTTCACCGCCAAGCGGGCCGATCCGTTACTGGTCCGCGCCTCCCTCGCCTACCCGGCCTACTACTTCCTCGCCTCGTTCCGGCTCAACCTGCCCGCGCCGGGCCCCCGGGGTCCAGCGGCCGGGGGGGGCAGAGGCGGGCGGTGGCCTTCGAGACTGCATAGATGGCGGCCAGGCCGCAGATCATCGCGAGCGTCTTGAACGGGAAGAGCGGCCCCGAGGCCGCGTCCCGCCACGGATACGGGATGAGTTGCGGGATCCGGAGGATCGGGTCCCCCCCGCCGAATCGCAGGATGAACGAGACGGCGAGCCCCGCGATCGAGCCGGCGCGGTTCGCGCTCCTCCAGAAGAGCGCCGCCACGAGCTGCGGGAAGAGGATGACATAGACGAAGTCGCTGCACAGGTACCAGAGGGCCTGCACGCTCCTGACCTCCAGCGCGATCACCGTCGCGATGACGCCGACCGCCACGGTGGAGACCCGCAGCACGACCCGCAGCGAGCGCTCGCTGGAGCCCGGGTTGAGGATCCCCCGGTACCAGTTCCAGGTGAACATCGACGACGCCGAGAGGAACGACGAGTCCACGGACGACATCACCGCCGCGGCGACCGCCCCGAGGCCCAGGACCCCGACCCAGTAGGGGGTCAGGTAGCGGAGCACGTACGGGAGCACCATCGCGGGGTAGTCGATGCCGAGGCCGAGCGTCCTCCACGGGAATACGCTTCCTATCACGCCGATGACGAGCGGCGGGACCGCCGCGATGGCGCAGAGAAAACCGGCGCAGACGGAGAAGTTCCGCGCGACCCGCGCGTTCGGCGTCGCGAGAACGCGCTGGAAATAGACGTTCCACGGGATCCCGCCCAGCATCAGCAGGAGCGACCAGTCCCACCAGTTCCAAACCTGCGGGACCGTCCACCCCCGGCTGTGCGCGATGTCCCGCACGGGGGGCAGGATCGAGGTGAACGTGCCGCCCATGGCGTGATAGCGCTCGGCCAACCCCGCCCATCCCCCCACATGCCCGACGGCGAACGGGATGGCGGCGAGGAGGCCGATGAAGATCAAGGCGAGTTGGACCACGTCCGTGTACGCAACCGCCCAGAGCCCGCCGGCGACGGTGTAGCCGATCACGATGCCGGAGGAGAGGATGATCGAGACGGCGAGATCCAGGTTCAGGATCGTTCCGAACGTGGAGCCGAGCGCCATCAGGATCGCCCCGCTCCAGAAGATCTCGCCCGCAAGCGCCGGGAAGAAGAGTATACCGGCCATCGCCTTGCCGAAGCGCCTCTCGAACGGGTCGAGGAGCGTGGTGAAACCGTGGCCCCGCATGACCCCCGCGAAGAAGAGCCCGCCCAGGATAAGCGAGATCGAATAGCAGAGCCCCGCCTGCGCCCCCCATGTGATCCCGTTCTTGAAGATATTCTCGGCGGTGCCGTTGATGTAGCCGCCGCAGACCCACGTAGCCGTCATCGTGAAGATCGCGACCCAGAGCGGCATCCTCCTCCCGGCGAGTATCAGGTCCTCGGTGCTTCCCGAATCCCTCTTCCGCGGGAAGTGGAAGCCTACCCAGAACACCGCCAGGTAGAAGAGAACCATGGAGATGAAGCCGCCCCAGTGTATTCCGTTCACGCTTCCCGATCCCCTGTCTGCGCGGCCGAGCGGCCCGCGGACTCGCATGGCCCGGCCGCCCCGCCCCCCGCTCGGACGGCGGGGGCGGGGCCGACTCAGGCGCGCCCCGCCCCGTCTTCCCCGTAAATCTCCCGGTTCACGACCGGGGCGAGGGCGCAGACGAGCGCCAGCTTGAAGCTCTCCTTGCGGGTGATCCGTTTCCCCGTGAGGATGCCGAACGCCCCCTCGTTTTCGCGCACGTTCTTCCGCCCGCTCACCGCGTCTATCACGTGCGCGAGTTCCCCCCCCTCCCCCACCCGCTCAAGCAGGCGGGGGGGGAACGGCACGGAGGGGGAGGCGCCGATCCGGTCCCGCTTCCCGTCGTGCACCGCGGCCCAGCCCTTCAGGAGCGGGCCGCGCGGCGAGGGGGCCACCCCACCCTCGAGGCCGACGCCCAGGTCCGCCCCGCCCTCCTCGTAGGCGCGCCTCGCGCGGGAGATGGCGCCCGCGATCATATCCTCGTCCGTGCGCGGTGTGGCCGCGACGCCCGACGGCGCTGCGCAGCAGAGGACGGTCGCGTCACCGAACAGTTCCCGGCAGACCTCCTCGACCGCGGCGCGCTTTACCCGGTTCACGGAGCCCACGCGGACGATCATGCCCGGCGCCCCCGCGCCAGGAATTCCCGGTGCAGCATGCGCACCGTGCGGTCCGCGTCGGCGTCCTTCACGAGGAACGAGATGTTCAGGGCCGAGCTCGCCTGCGAGATCATCTCGACGTTCACCCCCGCCCGCCCCACGACGCCGAATATCTTCCCGGCGATGTTCGGGGTGCCGCATATCCCGTCCCCCACCAGGCAGATGATCGTCCGGCCCCCGAAGATCCGGGTGGTGCAGATCCGCCCGAGGTCCGCGATGATTCCTTCGAGCCTCGGCGCGGCCACTCCGTCGACCGTGACGGAGACGCTCACCTCCGAGGTGGATATCAGGTCCACGGGGACCGCGTAATCCCTGAAGACCTCGAAGATCCGGGCGAGGTAGCCGTGGGCGGCGAGCATCCGCGTGGAGCGGAGGGTGAAGAGGATGTTCCCCTTCTTGCAGGCGATGGCGCGGATGGCGCTGCGCGGGCGCGGCGCCTCCCGCAGCACGAGCGAACCGGGGCTGCCGGGCTCGAATGTGTTGAGGATCCGCACCGGTATGCCCATCTCGACGGCCGGCTCGATGGTCCGGGGGTGGAGGACCTTCGCGCCGAAGTAGGCGAGCTCCGCGGCCTCGGCGAAGGAGAGCCTCGGTATCGTGCGCGCCCCCTTCACCACGCGCGGATCCGAGGTCATGATCCCGTTCACGTTCGTCCAGATCTGTATCTCCCGCGCCCCGGCCCCGCGCCCGATGATCGCCGCGGTGAAGTCGCTCCCGCCGCGCCCGAGGGTCGTGATGTCGCCGCGGACGTTCTTCGCGATGAAGCCGGCCACCACGGGGAGGCGCCGCGCCCCCGCCAGGCGCCCGCGGACCCGGCGGTACGTCCTCGGGAGCGGGCTCGCGTTGCCGTGCTCGTCGTTTGTGACGATCCCCGCCTCCCACCCGGTGTACGCCCGGCTCGGGATGCCCCCCGCCGAGAAGAGCGCGCTCACGATCTTCGCAGAGACCCGTTCCCCGAAGGAAACGACGCAATCCAGCGTGCGCGGGGTGAGCTCGCCCAGATAGAAGACACCGTGCAGGACCTCCCGGAGCTGGGCATACTCCGCCTCCGCGACCCCCGCCGGAAGGCCGAGCTCGCCTATGATCCGGTCGTGGATTGCGCGGAACCTTTCGAAGAGGCGTATCCCATCGCGGGAGTGCTCCTTCGCGCGCCTGGCGTTCTCGAGAAGGAGGTCCGTGACCCCGCTTACCGCAGAGACGACCACGACCGGCTTGAGGTGGAGACGGTCGGCGACTATCGCCCGGACGCGCCGCATCTCGCCGGCGCCCCCCACAGACGTCCCGCCGAATTTCATGACGATCATCCGAATCCGCCCCCCTCGGCGCCGCCCGACGGCGCCCCTGTTCACGGGCCGCGCCGCGGCCCGGCGCCCACCCCATCCCCGCCGGGCCTACTCCAAGCCCGCGACCGCCTTCTCCTTCGGGTAGCGGACCGCCACCTCGAACTCGATCGTCTTCTTCTCCCGGGGGGCGAGGTCGAGCCTCCACGCCAGCGTCCCCGGCCCCTCGCGCCCCTCGACCTTCGCCGGCTCGGGCGTCGCCGAGGCGAGGGCCGCGGCGATGTCCGGCGACCTCGACACCGGCTCCTGGTCCAGCACCGTGACCGTCTCTTTCCGGTCCTTCAGGTTCTCGATCTCGATCCGGTACTTGTAGCTCCTGAAGCCCGTCCGGCGGCGCACCACCCCCTTCTCGGCGCCGGTCGAGATGAGCTTCCGCTTCACCCGCACCCCCTCGTCGATGCCGAGATAGAGCTGGAACGTCTCGCCCGCCGCCACGTGCTCCATCGTCGAGGTCCCGACGAACTCGGGGCCGAGGAAGACCTGCACCTCGCCCGCGAGGAGCGGGAAACCGGTCTCGTTCTTGACGTTCGCCGTCAGGTAGGCGAACTCCGCGAGCTTCGGCACGGTGAAGTACTCGTACTCGGCCTTGAGCGGGAATGCCGCGACGACCGTCTTGTGCGGGTTGTTGTCGCTGGGAATCGTTTCCTTCCGCTTCACCGTGAAGGCGACGGCCCCGCCGCGGCGGCCGGCCTCCGCGACGGCGGCCGCCGCCTCCGCCGGCCCCCCCATGCCGCCCTGGGCCTCATCCAGCGCCATATCCGCCTCCGCGGCCATCGGGGCGGCGGGCATCGCCGCGCGCATCGGCCTGCCCCCCGCGCCATAGACGACCTTGGGCTTCTCAAAATCGATGTACCACGGTTCGAGCTCGGGCGGCCTGCCGCTCACCGACGGCCTCGCGGTGGAGAGCTCGAGCGTCACGTCCTTCCACTCCTCGCCCGTGTTCTGCCGCACCTGCGCGCAGTAGGTGAGCCCCGCCCTCCCGGACTCGCGCTCGGCGCGCGCGTCGTAGAGCGGCTGCCAGCCCGCCCCGCAGACCATGTAGGCCAGGTCGAGCGCGAAATCCCCCCCCTCCTCCGCGTCGAGCGTCACGCGGACGTTCTTCTGCTCCCTCGGCGACTCGGAGACGATCCGCTCGAGCTTCTTCCTCGCCGCCTCGATCTCCTTCCTCACGTCGCGGAGATCCCGCTGTGCCTCGCGCAGGCGGGGCGAGAGGGCGCCGCTCTCGGCGCCGAGGTAGGCGATCACGCTCCCCCACTCGGCCGGAGAGGGGGGCTTGAGCAGCATCTCCTTCGAGATCCCCTCCGCCATCGAGGAGGAGATGGATTCGAGAAACTTCATCTGGAGCCCCACCGCCTTCCCCTTGTCCTCGATGCCGCGCGCCTTCTCCTCGAGCCCCTCTATCTCCCTCTCCACCGTCTTCACGCGCTCGTGCCTCGCCGCCGTAACGTACGCCGCCTTCACCTCCGTCCCCAGACTCGTCACCCACGCCGCTCCCGTCCCCAGCGCGCGCAGCGAGCTCTCATTCAAACCGGCCGTTAGGCTGGCGAAAACTATCGCCT
>CALLYX010000285.1 GCA_937858775.1 uncultured bacterium
GCCGGGAGCACCGGCGGCGTCAGCATGGCGGAACAGCTCGCCGAGGCGGGGGTCGAGATGAACTGGGACACCTTCCTCGTCCCCTACGGCAAGGACGCCAGCGCGGCCGTTCTCGCCCTCGGCTTCGCGGCGCGCGCGGCGATGACGTTCGGCGGGCTCCCCCCCGGCGGGGAGGAGGAGGCACGCCGGATCCTCCTCTACAACAAGGAGCGCGTGAACGCCTTCGTCCTCGCCCTCGGCGAGGTGGACGAGGAGAAGTGCGCGACGGCGGCGGGCGCGCTGAACTTCGGCTTCCCCGTCATCGCCGACACCGCGTTCCCCCCGATATTGCCGGGCGGCGCATCCACGCACGAGCTCGTCGTCCCCGGCATCCCCCTCGAGAAGATCGCCCAGAAGGCGATCGACGTGCGGGGGATCAAGATCAAGATCACGAAGATCGACATCCCGGTCCTCTACGGCCCCGCCTTCGAGGGGGAGCGCGTGCGCAAAGGGAATATCGGCGCCGAGTTCGGCGGGAAGCACGCCCCCGCCTTCGAGTACCTCAAGAGCGCGGATATCGAGGAGGTGGAGGACGGAAAGATCGAGCTCACCGGGCCCGACATCGGCGAGGCCCCCGCGGGGACGATCCTCCCCCTCGCCATCGTCGTGCGGGTGGCGGGCCGGAAGATGCAGAAGGATTTCGAATCCATCCTGGAGCGCCACATCCACTCGTTCCTCTCGGAGGCGATGGGGGTCATGCACATCGGGCAGCGCGACGTGCTATGGCTGAGGGTCAGCACGGACGCCGCCAAGGCCGGCTTCAAAACGCGGCACCTCGGCGTGATCTTGCGGAGCAGGATGCTGAACGACTTTCCCGCCATCGTGGACAAGGTGCAGGTCGCGTTCTACACGGACGGGGCGAGGGTCGAGGCGCTCCTCCCTGAGGCGAAGGCCGCCTACCAGGAGCGGGACCGCCGTATGGGGGCGATGACCGACGAGTCGGTGGACACCTTCTACTCCTGCCAGCTCTGCCAGTCGTACGCCCCGAACCATGTCTGCATCATCACCCCCGAGCGCCTCGGCCTCTGCGGCGCCTACAACTGGCTCGACGGCAAGGCCGCGCACCAGATCAACCCGACCGGGGCCAACCAGCCGGTGAAGAAGGGCGGTACGATCGACGCCGAGAAGGGAAAGTGGGAGGGGATAAACAGCTTCGTCTACGAGCGGTCGAACAAGACGATCGCCTCCTTCAGCGCCTACTCCGCCATGGACGATCCGATGACCTCCTGCGGGTGTTTCGAGTGCATCGTCGCGGTCCTCCCGGACTCAAACGGCTTCATGATCGTCAACCGCGAGCACTCCGGGCAGACCCCCTCGGGGATGACCTTCTCCGCGCTCGCCGAGGCGGTCGGCGGGGGGCAGCAGACGCCCGGCTTCGTCGGGATCGGGACCCTGTATATCCTGAGCCGGAAGTTCCTCACCGGCGACGGGGGCCTGCGGCGGATAGTCTGGATGACGAGGGAGATCAAGGAGCGGCTCGGGGAGGAGCTCCGCGCCCGCTGCGAGGAGATCGGAGAGAAGGGCCTCGTGGAGAAGATCGCCGACGAGACCGTCGCGACCGACGGCGAGGCGCTCCTGGCGCACCTCCGGAAGGTGAAGCACCCGGCGCTCGAGATGCCGCCGCTGCTCTGACGTTCGGCGGCACCGTGTCCCCGCGGCGCCGCGGGGGCGATCGAGCCGCCTCCGCGCCCTGGAAGAGGACCATGACCGCAGCCGTTCGCCGCGTCCGCATAGGCAACACCGCCGAGCACGGCGGCACGCGCGCCTTCTCCGTGGAGGTCGGAGGGGAGACATGCCTGCCGTTCCTCCACTTCGAGGGGGAGATGCCGCTTCGCCCCGTGATCGCGTGGGAGATCCCGGACGTCCGCCCCGACGACTGGATCGAGGCGGTGCGCGAACCGTACGCCGCCGTGCTTGACGACCCGGTCGCCTGGGCGCGCCTCGCCGTGGAGAAGATGGGGGCGCGCCTCCTCTGCCTCGATCTCCGGGGCACGCGCCCCGACAGGCAGGACCGCCCCGCGGCGGAGGCGGCTGCCCTGGTGAAGAGGGTCCTCGCGGGGGTGAAGGTCCCGATCGTCATCAGGGGGCCGGGGCCGGGGGAGAAGCAGAACGAGGTCCTCACCGCCTGCGCGGAGGCCGCGCAGGGGGAGCGGGCGCTCCTCGCCTCGGCGGTCGAGGGCGACTACAAGACGCTCGTCGCCGGCGCCATCGCCTACGGCCACCCGGTGGTCGCGGAGACCCCGATCGACGTCAACCTCTGCAAGCAGCTCAACATACTGATCTCCGACATGAACTTCCCGCCCGAGCGGATCGTCATCGACCCGGCCGATCCCGCGGCCGGCGTGCGCATAGCGGCCCTTGCCGAGGCGCGCACGGGGTGCGTGCTCGAAGTCTCACCCGCGGCCGAAGACGATCTCGTGCGCCCCGCCGCCACGACTCGCGCGCCACATCTGCTGGGCGCCCGCCTGCCGATGCCGCGCGAGTTGCTGCGCCATCTGGTGTTCACCAATTCGGTCGATCATCGCGGTGCCCGGCCGGCCTGGCCCCTACTCGACCAGGCAGAGCACCTCGGCGCGCGGCGCATCGACGACTCACGTGGTGACGTCGAGCTCGCCGATGGTGCGCGGGTGTGGCTCGATGGCGGCCCGCCGCGTTTCACTGCCCCGATCGATGGCGTCG
>CALLYX010000286.1 GCA_937858775.1 uncultured bacterium
CCCGTCACCGTGACGGAGAAGGCCGTCCCGCGGACCGCGGCGACGGCAACCGGGGATTTCAGGCTGAGTCGCGTCCCGGCGGGGAGGTTGTCCAGCCGGGCTATGACCTCGCCCTTCAATATTCCGAGGTCGGTCAGGCGGACAAGCGAACCGCCGGCGTCCTTCTCCTCTGCGAATACCCGCTCCACCTTCAGGAGGGCGTTCTCGTTGAGGCGGAAGCGGTTCGGCGGATCGAGCTGGAGGTCCGCGTACGAGTTGTTGCTCGTCCGGAGCGAGTCGTCCGCGGTGAGCCTCGTCCCGGCCGCCGCCGGCGCCCACGGCCCGGAGAGGCCTTTCCGGCATTCGGCCTGGCGGTGGATCCTGATGAGCGTCACTTCCCGAGCCGCCTCCCGGCCGTCCCGGCGTCCACCTAGCAGGATCGCCGCGGCGAGCGCTGCAAGAACGTATCTCATGCGGTCCCCCCGGCCCGCAGCGCGGGCCCGTTTTACGTTAGCACACGGGGTGGCGGGCGTCCAGCGCGTTGCGCGCACGAGGCGCCCCCTCAGGCGCCGGGGAGGCATGCACGGGGCTTGCGCCTTTTCACCCTTCCGTCGCGCGCCCCATGGGGCGCCGGCCATCGACAGTGGACTGCCGGGCGTGGACTCATGTAGAATGCCGGCGGTGGGACCGCCATGAAGACCAGGCTTGTCGCGCCCCTTACGGTGCTGCTCGGCCTCGCGCTCGTGAACCTCCTGGCCCGCTCCCCCTTTTTTAAGATGTACGAGGAGAAGACCGTCGATTCGCGCTTCGCATGGCGCTACCGCCTCCGCGGCCCCTCCCCGGCCCCGGGGATCGCGCTGATCGGGATCGACGACCAGACCATCGGCGCCCTGGGGGGGCGGTGGCCGATGGCCTGGCGGTGGCACGCCCTCCTGCTCGAGGCGCTCTCGGAGAAGCTCCCCGCGGTGGTGGCGTACGACGTCCTCTTCCTCCCTGGGAGCGGCCAGGAGGGAGGAGACGAGGATCAACTCGTCGAGGCGTCCCGGCGCGTCGGCGACGTCGTCTACCCGTACTATTTCGATCTGGCCGAGCAGGCCGGGCCGCCCCACCAGCCGGCGCCCCGGCGCGGCGCCCCGGAGGATCTCCCCGCCGGCGGCGCCATCGGCATCGCGGCGGGGGACCTGTCGGCGCTTCCGCGCACCCTCGACGCGACTCTCCCCCTCCGGGCCCTCGCCGCGCACTCCTCCCTCGGCTTCGCCAACGCCCAGGGGGACGAGGAGGACGGCGTCATGCGGCGCGTCCCGCTTGTCATGGCGTTTCGCAACCGGCTCTATCCCTCCTTCTGCCTCATGGCGGCGCTTCGCTACTACAACGTCGATGTCGGCCGGGTTCGAGTGGCGCTCGGGCGGCGGGTCGAGTTCGACGTCCCCGGCGGCCCCGCGGTCTCCATCCCCATCGACGCGCGGGGGATGATGCGCATCGACTACGCGGCGCGGGGGCGCGATTTCCGCCACAGCGTCTTCTCCCAGGCGGTCCAATCGTACGCCCTCCGGAGGAGGGGGGAGCCCGCGCCGGTTGACCTCGCCGACTTCGAGGGGAGGCTGGTGCTCGTCGGAGTCACCGCGACCGGCGTGATCGAGTCGTTCACCAAGCCGACCCCCCTTTCGCCCGAGAGCCCGCTCCTTACCGTCTACGCGAACGCCATCGGCACCATCCTCTCCCGCTCCTTCCCCCGGGAGCCGCCGGCGCCGGCGGCCGCGGCCATCCTGCTCCTCCTCGGCGCGGCCGCGGGGCTCATCTCCTCATCCTTCAGGGCGGGGGGGAGCCTCGCCCTCTCCCTGGCCTGCCTCGGGCTCTACATCGCGGCGGCGTACGCCGCGTTCTTCGCATTCGCCGTGATCGCCCCGCTCGTGCCCGGGGTGCTGGTGGTGGCCTTCGTCTACACGCTGAACACCTCGTACCGCTACGCCACCGAGGAGCGCCAGAGGAGGTTCTACCGCGGCGCGCTGGGCAAGTATCTGTCCCGCAACGTTATGGAGGAGCTGCTTCGCAATCCGTCGGAGCTGAAACTCGGCGGGGAGCGGAGGGAGCTGACCGTGATGTTCGCCGACGTGAAGGAATTCACCGCCTTCTGCGAGAAGAGCGCGGTCGAGGAGATCGCCCCACGCCTGAACGAGCTGCACGACCGGATGACCCGGATCGTCTTCAAGCACGACGGCACGCTGGACAAGTACATCGGGGACGCCATCATGGCGTTCTGGGGCGCGCCGCTCCCGCAGCCGGACCACGCGAGGAGGGCCCTCCTCGCGGCCCTCGAGATGCGGCAGGAACTCCGGAAGATGGCCGAGGAGGCCCGGGCGCGGGGCGCGCATTCGTTTTCGATGGGGATCGGGATCAACACCGGCACGATGGTGGTCGGGAACATGGGGTCGAACGACTTCTGGGCCTACACCGTCCTGGGGGACGAGGTGAACCTCGGGGCGCGGCTCGAGGCGCTCACGCGGAGCTACGGCGTGGAGATCATCATCTCCGACTCCGCCCGCCGCGGCGCCGGGGATTCGTTCGCGACCCGGCTCCTCGGAGAGGTGGCGGTCAAGGGGAAGGAGAAGAAGGCGGTGGTGTACGAGCTGCTCGGGATGCGCGTGGAGGGAGACGGCGATGGACGCTGACGCGGCGCCGATGCGGGAGAAGATCGCCGGGCTCGGGGCCCTCCAGGAGCAGCTACGCCTCGCCAACCGGAAGGTGGCCAACCTCTCCTCCCTGGTTGAGATCAGCAAGATCATCAACTCGACGCTCGACCTGGACACCCTCCTGACGATGATCATGGAGATCATCAAGCAGGTGCTGAACGCGGAGAGCGGTTCGCTGATGCTCATAGACGAGCGCGGGGACGAACTGCTCTACCGCGTAGCGCTCGGGGAGAAGGGGAAAAGGCTCAAGGAGCGGTTCCGGCTCAAGATGGGCCAGGGAATCGCCGGATGGGTCGCCGCCAACGGGCAGCCGCTCCTCGTTCCCGACGTCTCGGCGGACCCGCGCTTTTACCGCGCCCCCGACAAGGCCCTCGACCACCGGACGCGCTCCATC
>CALLYX010000287.1 GCA_937858775.1 uncultured bacterium
CGCGACCTCCTCCGCGGCGGTCGCGTCCGTCGGCTACGCCCTTGGCAGCTATCTCAACGACCGGCTGCGCGATGGAATGACCATCGGCGTGTCGAGCGGCCGATCGGTGCACTCGCTCATCAATGGCCTGCGCCCGCAGCAGTTCTCCGGCATGGATATTGTTTCCATGACGGGGTGCCTGTCGAACGAAGGCAAGGGCACGCTGGTCGTCGCAGACACCAGGGCCCTTACGGCCGCTGAACAAGGGCAGTAGGAAGTGATTCGTGATTAGTGAGTAGTGACGACTGCGAAGGAATTCCTCATGACCAGGCTCTGGGACAAGGGCGCACCCCTCGACGAACGAGTGTTGCGCTTCACGGCCGGCGAAGACCATGCGCTCGACAACCGGCTCGTGGCCTACGACGTCCGCGCCTCGATCGCGCACGCCGAGATGCTGTACGAAGGCGGTCTGCTGGCGCAGGCTGAACTGGACGCGATCCGCAACGGCCTGACCGAGATCGCGGCCGCCCACGCGGTAGGTGCCCGAGGACGGGCGGTCGAGGCAGCCGATGATGTGGAGGAGGGTCGACTTGCCGGAGCCGGAGGGGCCCATGATCGCCACGAACTCCCCCGGGTGGATGCGCAGAGACACGCCCCGCACGGCGCGGACCTCCTGCGCCCCCATCCGGTATGTCCTGAACAGATCGCGGATTTCGATCATCGCCTTCCCCTGGAGCGCATCGGCACGAACGGGTTGGTCGCCGGGGGGCCCTGGCCCCTTCTTTTCTCGCGCCTCTCCTTCACGATGAGGATCGTGTCCTCGGCCGTGAGCCCGGAGACGATCTCCCAATACTTGTCGTCCCCCGCGCCGAGCTCGACCGGGCGCGAGACCCGGCGGCCCCGCTCGAGGAGCGTGACCGCCGCATGCCCCCGCTTCCTGCTCACGGCGGCCAGCGGCACTCGCAGGACGCCCTTCTTCTCCTGCTCGACGATCTCCACCATCGCGCTCATGCCGGAACGGAAGACGGCGGGCACCCTGTCCGGCAGGATATCCACCTCGTATATCGTGACGTTGTTCACCACCTTCGACTCGTACGATATGTGCGAGACCCTCGCCATGACCTTCACGTCGGGATAGGCGTCAAGCCCGACGCTGGCCCTCTGCCCGACCCTCACCCCGCCGATGTCGGTCTCGTCGACCTGGGCGTTCACGATGAGCCGGTCGGAGAGGACGAGGACCGCGTCGGAGGCGGTTACGGTCTGCCCCGGCTCGAACGCCCGGACGATGACCTCGCCGTCGATGGGGGCGATCAGGGGCGTGGCCTTGTAGGCGTCCTTCCAGTAGGCGACCTGCTCCGGCCCGCGGGAAAGGGCGGCGTCGAGAAGGGCGGCGCGCTCGATCGAGCTCATCCAGGCGAGGGTCTGGCCCGCCTTGACCGCCTCCCCCTCGCGGACCAGGATCTCCTCGATCCTCCCGCCGATGGGCGGCTTGATCTGAAGGCGGTTCTGGGGCTCGACCGTGCCGGTGGTCGAGATCACCTTGCGTATGTCGCCGATCCTCGGCCGGATCTCCTCGGGGACGCCCTCGCCGGGCCGCGGGCGGCATCCCCGAGGCGCCCAGACGGCGACGGCGAGAAGCGCGAGCGCCGCGGCCACCGTCCCCCACTTCTTCCCGGGCCCGCCCCTCCGGGCGAAAGCCCCGATGCGGGCGGGCAGATCACTCCATCTCATACTCATCACCTGTCTCCCCGGAAGGCCCTTCCGTCACAGCTCGTCCTCGAGCGTCCCCCCCAGCGCCTGGACCCACGCCGCCTCCGCCCGCCCTTCGGCCCAGCAGGCGTCGAGATGGCGGTTCTTCGCCTGCACAAGGCCGTCCTCGATGATCGTCCAGTTGTCGAAACTCAGGAGGCCTATCGAGTACTGGGCGCGGGAGATCTTCGCGCGCTCCTCCGCGGCGGCCAGGCTCTTGCGCTGCACCTCCACCATCTCGACCGCGTTGCGGAGCGCCGTCCACGTCTCGGTGAGCGTAACCACCACCCCGTCGCGGCCGCTCCGCTCGTCCGCCTCGCTCTGCCTGAGGAGCTCCTTCGACTTCGCGACGCCGGCGGCGCGATCCCCGCCCTTGAAGAGCGGCCAGTTCATGGTGACGCCTATATTCTTCTCGTCGCCGCGGGCGGGCCAGCCCGCCCCGCTCTTGCTCGCCCCTATGGAGCCATAGATCGTCGGGAAATAGTCCGCGTACGCCGACTTCACCCCCCAGCGCGCCGCCTCCTTTCGCGCCGACAGCTGACGGAGGAACGGGTTCGTATCGAAGAGCCGCTCGAAATCAGGCGGCTCCGGCCCCGTCGCGGCGAGGGTAAACCCGCCGACGACGACCAGGGGCGCGGTGCGAGGCCGCCCCATCTCCTTTGTCAGGTTCCTGCGCTCGAGCTCGATGGCGCGGAGCGCCGACGCGACGTTGTAATCAGCCTGCGCCTGGTCGGCCTGGGAGAGCATCAGTGACCCCCGGTGTTCCCGCCCAGCCTCGTAGCGGAGCATCACGAGGTCGGTGTTCTGTTTCCTGCGATCCGCGATCTCCCGCGCCATGACCACGAGGTCCTGCGCCCTCAGGAGATCCACGTACGCCCTCCTGAGCCGCAGGCGAACGTCCGAGGAGGCGACGAAGTACGCCCAACGCGACACGTTGATCCCCTCCCCGGCCCTTCCCATCTCGAACGGCGTCTTGAGGCCGTCGAAGAGGAGCTGCCGGGCGTCGAGGGCGAAGAGGTGCGACTCCCCGACATCGCCCCCCGCGCCCTTCGACGACGAGTCCCTTGCGGACGCCGCCACCTGCGGGAAGAGCGGGCTGGCGGCGGCCCTGCGGTCGGCCTGGCCCAGTCCAGCGCGCCCCTGAGTGGCGAACTGCTGATCTGGGACACGGGAATCCTGGGGCGCCTGCTCGAGGGCGGTGAGGTCGACCTCCCGAACTCGTTCATCGACCAGATGGCCCTCAAGTTCGAGGAGGCCAACCCGGGCGTCGATGTCACGGTCGTCCAGCAGGGCGGCGACATCACCACCAACGGCGCCCAGTTCCAGGCAGCCT
>CALLYX010000288.1 GCA_937858775.1 uncultured bacterium
GATTACCTCGGCCGCGGCGCCCGGGGCGGGCGGGCCCCGATCGGCGCGGCGGGCGGCGAACCGGCGGGCGACGAGGCGCTGCGGCGCCGCCTCTCCGCGATACGGCGCGTGATCGTAATCCTCTCGGGGAAGGGGGGGGTGGGGAAGAGCACGGTGGCCGTAAACCTCGCGGTCGGCCTTGGCCGCGCCGGCAGGCGAGTCGGCCTTCTCGATATCGACCTCCACGGGCCGAGCATCCCCTCCATGCTCCGCCGCGGCGGCAAACCCGTCCGGATGGAGAACGGCTCGATCGTCCCGATGGAGGCCGAGGGGATCAAGGTCATGTCCGTCGGGTACCTGCTTCGCGGGCGCGACGAGGCGGTCGTCTGGCGCGGCCCCATTAAGGCGGGAGTCATCAGGCAGCTTCTTGGGGACGTGGCGTGGGGCGGCCTTGACTATCTCGTCGTCGACTCCCCGCCTGGTACGGGCGACGAGCCGCTCTCCATCCGCCAGCTCGCCGGGGAAGCGGCGGCAGCCGTGGTCGTCACGACCCCGCAGGACGTGGCCCTGGCGGACGTCAGGAGATCCATCACCTTCTGCCGCGCCGTTCGCCTTCCCGTGATCGGCGTCATCGAGAACATGAGCGGGTTCACGTGCCCGGGCTGCGGCCTCGCCACGCCCGTCTTCAAGAGCGGCGGGGGGGAACGGATGGCCGTGGAGATGGGCGTGCCGTTCCTCGGCAGGATACCGCTGGACACCGAGCTCGGGGAATCCGGCGAAGAGGGGGTGCCCTACATAAGCCGCCGCGCCCGCACGGGGGCCGGCGAGGCCCTTCTCCGGATAGTCGATTCGATCATGCGTTCCCCCATTCCGGCGGGGGGGGAACGCGCCGATTCGAAACCGGCACCCGCCGCCGGGAAGGAGGGTATCATGCGCATCGCGGTTCCGATCGTGAAAGGAACGCTCGCCTCGCACTTCGGCCATTGCGAGGCCTTCGCCTTGATCGACGCGGACGTCGAGAAGAAGAAGATAGTCGGGCGGAAGGATGTGGTCCCGCCCCCGCATGAGCCGGGGGCGCTGCCGCCATGGCTCGCCGGGCACGGCGCGGAGCTCGTCATCGCCGGGGGCATGGGGTCGCGGGCGCAGGGGCTCTTCAAATCGCAGGGGATACAGGTGCTGACGGGCGCGCCGGCCGCCGCGCCGGAGAAGATCGTGGAGGATTACCTGGCGGGCGCGCTGAAAACGGGCGCGAATATCTGCGACCATTGACGCGGGGGGCGGGAAGGTGAAGGGGGTGAGGGTCACGCTGCTCGTGGACGACGACGCCCCGGCGCCGCTGCGAGCCGAGCACGGCCTTTCCCTCTGGGTGGAGGCGGGCGGCCGTCGGATCCTCTTCGACACGGGCCAGGGGCGCGCCCTGGAACGGAACGCTCGGTTGCTCGGCGTCCCCCTGGGGGCGACGGACGACGTCGTGCTGAGCCACGGCCACTACGACCATGCGGGGGGGCTG
>CALLYX010000289.1 GCA_937858775.1 uncultured bacterium
ATAACGAGGGTTGGGCCCGTCTCTGGCCTCTGCTCCCCGAGGTAGAAGTCCTGGCTCTGGACAATTGCGACCTGGGAGATGCCACCGCTCGCTCGCTGGCGGCGCGTCCCAACCGGCTCAAGCGGCTCGACCTGCGCAGCGCCAAGATCTGCCAGGGAGCCCAGGAGATGGCCGACTCGCCCCACCTGGCGCGACTGGAGTGGCTCGACATGCGGGGGAATCCCCTGCGCGAGGACGAGGTTGTCCCGGATGGAGAGAGTGGGGAGGAGGTTGAAACGCTGAAAGACGAAGCCGGTGACCCTCCCGCGGACCCGGGAGAGGGCGGCGTCTCCGAGGCCGCCGAGCGCCTCGCCCGCCACGGTCACCTCGCCCGACGTGGGGGAGGTGAGCCCGCCGAGAACGTAGAGGAGGGTGGACTTGCCGCAGCCGGAAGGGCCGACGATCGCGGCGAATTCGCCGCGCGCAACATCGAGGTTCACCCCGCGGAGGGCCTCGTACTCGCCGCCCCCGCCGCGATATGTCTTGCGGAGGCGCGCGGCGCGGATGAACGGCGCCTCACTCATAACCGAGCGCCTCCACCGGGTCCACGCGGGCGGCCCGCAGGGCGGGGTAGAGCGCCCCGAGGACCCCCCCCGCGAGGGCGAGCAGCGCCGCCTTCGCGGCGCCGCCCGCGCTGAGCTGCATGGTGAGAAGCGGGTGGTACGAGGCGAGCCAAAGCCGCGCGCCGAGGGTGAAGACGATCCCGGCCGCGGCGCCGAGGCCGCACAGGAAGAGCGACTCCTTCAGCACGAGGCGCAGGATCCAGCCGCGGGTCGCGCCGAGGGAGCGGAGAATCCCGATCTCCCTAGTCCGCTCGATGATCGTCGTGTACATCGTCAGGAGAATGACGAGGAAGCTGATGACGAGCGCGGTGGAGGTGATGACGCCGAAGAACTCGTTCAGCCCCGTGATCTCGTTCACCATAACGTCCTCGTAGCGGTCGAGGGCGCTCGCCCGGAGCGCCGGGAGGCGCGCGTCGATCCTCGACGCCACCTCGGCCGGGTCGGCCCCCGCGGCCGTCTTAACGAAGAAGAGCGAACACATCCCCTCTAGGCGCATCGTATCCTGGAGCGTGGCGAGGGGGAGGTATACGCGCGCGCCCACGCCGCTCCGGAAGATCCCCGCCACCGTGAAGCGCGAGCCGAGGAGCGCGATCGAATCCCCGGCCCTGTAGCCGTTCGCGGAGGCGAGGCGCGTGTCGAGGAGGAGCTCGTTCCCGCCGCGCCAGGGGCGGCCGCGGACGATGTCGAGCCTGCCGCCGACCGCGCCGTATCGGTCGAGGTCCAGGCCGTAGACGACGTAGATCACCTTCTCGATCGTCGTGGTCCACGTGAGGACCGGGCAGGCGGCGGCGACGCCGGGGACCCGCTCGATCTCGGGGGCGTATTTGACGGGCAGGCTGCTCCCCTTGAAGGCGAGGAGGCCGGGGGATCCGCGCGGCTGGACGATGACGCTCGCCCCGGTGTTCCGCATCCGCTGGGCCGACTCCGCGATCATCCCCCGGCAGAGGCCGCTCAGGACGAGGAGAAGGGAGATCCCGATCCCTACCGCCGCCACGCAGACGAGGGCCCGCGTCTTCCTGTGGCGGACGTTCGCGATGACGAGGCTCGTCATGGCAGGCATTCCCCTATCGGGCGGACGGCCGTCCCCAGGGGCGTATCGAGGGAAAAGATCGCTGCGGGCAGCGCGGGGTTCACGCGGAGGTCGGAGAGGCGTAGGACGAGGCGGACCCCTTCCTGCGGCGCATCGATCGTCACCTCGCGCGGGAGGGGCGAGGGCGCCCCCTCCGCCGCGCCGAATCGGGAGCAGAGGATATCGCGCGAGAGCCGCCCCGCCTGGTCGAAATACTGGTATCGGACGGGGGAGAGATCGGCGCGGTCGAATATGATTCTGCGCGCGAGCGCGGGACGCGCGCCCGGGCGCGGCCCGGCGCCGGGCCTGCCGGCGAAGTGGACGATATACCGGTCCGGCTCCTCCTCGATGAAGGGGAGCAGGTCGCCCTCCTCCCGCTCGATGCCGAGAAAGACCGAGAGCAGGAGCGCGGCCTCGGCGATCCCCCCGCCGGCCGCGCCGCCCCGGTAGACCGCCCGGTCGCGCGGGAGATAGACGGACGCCTTGCCGTCCGACACGAGGAGGTCGAAAAGGGTCGGGAGCATCGCCGCGCTCCCCTTCATGCGCAGCCTCCCCGGCGCCGCCATGGCGAGCATCCCGGACGCCGAGCGGGACACCCTTTTGGCCGGGTCGGTGTAGGAGGCGGAGTAGGACGCCTTCATCGCCCGAACACCGGCCCCGCCCGGCGCGACGCGGGCGAGAAGCTCTCCCAGGGAGGCCGTCCGCATGACGGGCGGCCGGGGGGGGCGGCCGGGCGGGGCGGCGC
>CALLYX010000290.1 GCA_937858775.1 uncultured bacterium
GGCCCGCCAGGTAACCGCTCGCGAAGGCGAAGTGGAGGTTGAAGCCGCCGCAGTCCCCGTTTATGTCCAGGACCTCCCCGGCGAAGTGGAGCCCGTCCACGAGTTTCGACCCCATCGTCCTGCCCTCCACCTCCGCCGTCCCCACGCCCCCGGACGCGACCTGCGCCTCGCGGAAGCCGCGCGCGGCGGTTATTTCGATTTCGAGGCCGGTGAGGACGTCCACGACACGGGAGCGGTCCCCCCGCCCCACCCTCCCCGACGGCGTCTCGGCGTCCAGCCGGAGGAGGTTCCTGAAGAGCACCTGGGGGAGCTTCTTCGGGAGGATCCCCATGAGGCTGTTGCCGAGCGGGCGCTTCGGGTTGTTCCGCCAGAGGGAGATGATCTTCTCCTCGGCCTCTCCGCGCGAGAGGCCGGGGAAGAAGTTGATCCTGAGCGCGATCCCCCGCCCCGGCAGCCACCGCGCGACGTAACTGCTCGCGTGGAGGACGGCGGGCCCGGAGACGCCGTAGTGCGTGAAGAGAATCTCGTCCGTCGAGGAGGCGACGGTCTTCCCCCCGCGCACCGCCTTCACATCCGCCCGGGCCTTCACACCCTGCAGGTCGAAGAGCGACTTCTCCGCCGTCTCCAGCGCCGCGAGGGCCGGGGCGGGGGGGACGACCGTGTGGCCGAACGCCCTCGCGAGGGCGTAGCCGTCCTCCGACGCCCCGAGCTGCGGGTGCGCCGGGCCGCCGGCGGCGATCACGAGGACGCGCGAGCGCAACGCCCCCCCGCCGGAAGATCGCACGGCGAACCCGCCCCCGTTCCCCCGAGCCGCCCCTTCGACCCTGAGGCCTGTAAGAACCTCCACGCCGCGGCACGCGGCCTCCTCCTTGAGCACGTCCACGATCGTGGATGCCTGGTCGGTGACGGGGAAGACGCGCCCCCCATCCTCCTCCTTGAACTCGACCCCGCGCCCCCCGAACCACGCGAGGAGGTCGCCGCTCGTGAAGCGTGGGAGGACGTTGTGGAGGAAACGCGTATCCGAGCCGTGGTAGCGCTCGATGGAGACGCGGCGGTTGGTGATGTTGCAGCGGCCGTTCCCGGTCTTGCCCAATTTCCGGCCGAGCATATGGTTGCGCTCGACGAGGACGACGCGGCGCCCTCGGCCGCCCGACGACGCCGCCGTGACGGCGGCGAAGATCCCGGCGGGGCCGCCGCCCACGACGAGAACGTCCGCGCGCTTCTCCATGGGGCCAATATAGTGGATGCCCGCGGCCGTGTCAAAGCCCCGCGGCGCCGGCGCGCCCGCGGGGCGCTGCCGTTTTACGTTGCGAAGCGGCGCGCCTGGTGTATCATGGCGACGGACCCCGGCCGGCCCCCCCCTCGCGGGCGCCGAGCCGACGCGACGGGACAACCTCTCAACGCCCATGAGTTCGGAACTCCATGACAAGGTTCTTTCCCGCCTCACGCCCGAGGCGTTCGGGCTGGCCGTTCTGGACGGCTTCAAACGCAAGGAGCTCGAGAAATACCTTCAGCGCCTCGGGATGGCTTTCCCGGGCGTCAGGCTCGGCTCCCTCTCCGACGAGCGGCTTTCGAGCTGCCTCGTCATCGAGGCGATGAAGGACGACGCCGTGCTCCTCCGCCTCGCCGCCGATCTCGCCCGTGACGGCGTATCCTGCATCGCGCGGCTCAACTGCGATGCTGCCAAGCGCCGGGCCCGTCTCCGCGAATGCCAGCGTGCCGAATGCCTCCGGCTGATAGAATGCGTCTTGCAGACCACTCCACGTCGACAACTCCTCGACCGCCGTGCGCTCCCGGCAGAAGTTGGTGCGCCATGACC